>NZ_JBEYFB010000047.1:0-45503 GCF_040634135.1 Streptomyces sp. NPDC007164 | reverse complement strand
CTCACGAGAGATCGCCGAGCTCCTCGGCGACGTCACCCTCGTCGCCACCTATCGCCAACTCGCCCGCTGGACCGAGAGAGGAATGATCAAGAGAGTCCGCACGGGCCGCTACGCGGCAATCACACAGTTGCCGAACCCCTAGCGTGACCAGCAAAAACGCCAACTACCCGGCCTTGGACCTTGACCCCGGATCTTGGACACCGGAGACACTTGGATCTCGATGGTCCAGGAGAACGGAGTCCCCGTGGGGATGAAGCACTACCCGACCGAGTTCAAGGAGCGGGCCGTGCGTCTGGTCCTGGAGACTCGTGATCAGTACAAGACCGAGTCCGCGGCGATCCGCTCAATCGGAGCGAAGCTCGACATCGGGCCGGAGCCCCTGCGGAACTGGGTGCGTCAGGCCGAGGTCGACGCCGGTGCCCGGACCGGGACCACGACCGAGGAATCCGCCCAGCTCAAGGCACTCAAGAAAGAAGTCGCCGAGCTGAAGCGGGCGAACGAGATCTTGAAGGCTGCGGCAAGTTTCTTCGCGGCCGAGCTCGACCGGCCACACACACGCTCGTAGCGTTCATCGACGAGCACCGGGACCGCTTCGGCGGAGTCGAGCCGATCTGCAGGACGCTCACCGAGCATGACTGCAGCATCCACCCGTCCACCTATTACGCGCACAAGAAGCGCCCGCCGTCGGCCCGTGCTCTGCGGGACGCGGAACTGGCACCGCTGATCGTGGAGATCTTCCGGGACAACTACAGCGTCTACGGAGCCCGCAAGATCTGGGCCGAACTGAAACGACAAGGTCATCAGGTGGCCCGATGCACCGTCGAGCGCCTGATGAAGGCCGAGGGCCTCACGGGAGCGGTACGCGGGAAGAAGATCGTCACCGCGGACTTCACCTATGTGGCCACCTGGTCCGGCACCGTCTATCTCGCGTTCGTCGTGGACACCTTCTCCCGCCGGATCGTCGGCTGGTCTGCCGCGACGAACAAGCAGACCCCGCTGGTGCTGTCCGCACTCGAGATGGGTCCGTGGCAACGCGGCCGCGCCAACACCCCGGTTACGGCAGGCAAGTTGATTCATCACTCTGACGCCGGATCGCAGTACACCAGCTTCCGCCTCGCCGCCCACCTGCCGCCGAACAGATCGCGGCCTCCATCGGCACCGTCGGCGACGCCCTCGACAACGCGCTGATGGAATCGACCATCGGCCTCTACAAGACCGAACTCATCAAGCCCCAGCGACCCTGGAAAGCCCTGAGCGACGTCGAGTTGGGCACCGCCGAATGGGTCGACTGGTACAACCACCGCCGACTCCACGGTGAGATAGGCCACGTCCCGCCAGTCGAATACGAAGCCGTCTACTACCAGCAACACCCAAATCTGCAGGTCACAGACACAATCTAGAGTCTCTACCGAATCCGGAACGGTTCAACGAGCCTCACGACTCTGCGTCACCACCGAAAGCGATACAGGGCCGTTAAATTGACACACCCCCGTGGGCTCTGCAGGATTGAGCTCTCACAAAGATGGCCACGGCGCATTGCGCCGTGGCCATCTTGCGTGCATTCAGGCTGCACTATCTTGCGAAGGAACGCGCAATGCGTCCGGGATCCACTCCTTCGTCCGGGAATCTGCGATCGCCACGACCCACTCACCCACGTGGCCGGGTTCCGGGCGGTGAAGCACCACTGTCAGCTCATGAGGCCCTTCACTGAGTTCGACATCGGCGAAGGTGTTCAATCGCGGCATGTGCGGGGCCGGGAACATCTCACCGCCATCACGACCGAACAGCCAGTTGCCGTCCAGCCAGACGCGTACCAGAAGATTGCTCGCGACCATCACGCGCACGTTCTGAACCTCTCGGGCGTCGAGCGGATAGCGAAGGAGCATCAGGTCATTCTCGAAGCCCTCAGCAGCCAACCGCGACCACGTGCCTTCGAGCTCGACGCCGGTGCTCTCGCCGGCCAACTCGGGCGCCGGCGCGTGAGAAGGAGGCATGAACCAGTCGTTCAATGCACCGAGTTCGCCGGCGCGCGTCGACCAGCTCCGAGTGACCCGCACAGATTTCGAGCGCGGATCCCAGTCGTGTACGGCCTCGCGGGGCACGAAGGTGACGCGCTCGCGCAGCCGGAGAACGAGATCGGTGAACTCCTCGATCGTCGCCGGAGCGTCGAGGTTCACGATTCCCGGGCTGAGCACGAGATCTGAGCCGATGGGCGCGAGCCACTCTCTCGGGATCGACGCCGGCGAAAGAATTCCGAGCGTTGCACCAACTGACGCGGCCGAGCTGTCAGTGTCCTTTCCGCAGTTAGATGTGATGAGGATCGACTCCGCGAAATCACCGCGCCCCGCCAAGAGGCCCAGCACGACGAAGCCCGTGTTCATGAGCACATCGGTGAAGTCCTGCGACTCGAACCGGCTCAGGATCCGCGATCGAACGTCTCGCCAGTCCGGGAACTCCTCGAACCATGTGCGCGTGGCGATGACGACCTGGGCTATTCCGGAATCACGGGGAATGACGCTGAGACCCGCGTCGAGCAGATCATCGACAGTGCCGCTGGAAAAGGCCCTGCTCTGCAGTGCCGCCAAGAACATGGGAGCGAAGATGCCGTCGCCCGCATGATCGACGCAGGCGTCGCGGTAGGCGTACTCGGCGGCTGTTGCCGGGTCAGACGGCGCCAGACAGGCCCAGATCTCACTGCGGATGGCCGCACCCTCGCCCTTTGTGAACCAATTGTCGAACGATCCACTGAACGGGGGAAGGATTCCCTCGCGAAGGTTGCGCTTGGCGACCCCGTACTCGTTGAAGGGGAACTCCACATGTGTCGTCCACGCCGCAGCGAGTGCACTCGAGGTGACCGACGGCTCTGCCTGCTCGGCAAGAACGCACGCCCAGACAACCTGAAGATCGAGATCATCGTTCGGCACCATCTCGGTCGGTACGGGCTCGTAGAACGTTGCGGCCAGCGGACCATCGAGGCCCTCGAACGGCTGACCGAGTGTTCCTCCGATCGCTTTGCCGAGCCAACATCCGAGAACGGCTTCGCGGCTGATTGAAGTCATGCTTGCCCCTACTTGCTTCTGAGGTCGTTCGCGCAACGCAATTGCGGTGAGCGGGTAAACCGATCAGGGTTTCCTGAGAACTCCGTGCTGACTGAAATCGATGCCCGCTCGCCCGGAAGCAGAGTGAGGAGCATATCGCCGGCGACAGCTGCGGGGTCGATTCGATCTACGAAGAGCGAAACGTCCCGCAGTAGGCTCTTCGCTTCGATGTCGACGCGGTAGCCGTTCGGTTCGGCGATGACGGCCGCCGAGTAGACGGGATCCGGGTACTCGAGGTTCTTGTCGGCGTCGAAGTACCAGGTGGCCCGGCATCCGTCGGCGTCGGCGACAATGAGTTCGCGAGCGGGGTTTACTGCCTCGCTGACGGTCGGCTCGAGCGCGAGACGGACGACCGATCTGGCCTCGACCGTGCAATCGACATGCTGCGTAGCCGATTCGAATCCGTCGAAGCCCATCCGACGCACGCTCGTCTTCACGTGCCATGGCTCGTCGCGCTCGTTGATCGCCACCAGCTGAAGCGCCTCGTCGAGCGGCTGCACGGTGAGAAGCCGGTCAGCGTAGGCATTCCGAAGCGCGTACCACGACGGCTTGAGTCGGGACGCGCTGTCGACGACAGACCACGACAGCGCCGGCCAGCAGTCATTGAGCTGCCACAACACCGTCCCCGCACACAACGGTGCCAGCGACCGGAAGTGCTCAACGCCTGTGGTGATGGCCCTCGCCTGGTTGAGCTGTGTCGCGAACAACCAGTCGTCGAACGCATCCAGATCGCCGAAGTGGGCGTCGAGTCCCCTCTGCAGCTTGAACTCGCCGTCCGCGGCCTTCTGGTGGTGCTGCAGTATTGCCGAGTGTCGGCTCAGTTCAGCCTCTCCGACCGAATCGAGGAGCGTGCGATATGCGGCGGGTGCCTGATAGCCGAACTCCGCCACGAACCGTGGTCGGAGATCGCGATAGGCGAGGTAGTCCTCGGAGTTCCATACTTCCCAGGCGTGTGACGTGCCGTATGCCGGGTCGTTCGGATGCACATCCGGGCTGCCGGAGTACGGGCTGTTCGGCCAGTATGGCCGAGTCGGGTCGAGCTCACCCAGCCACTGCGGGAGAAGCTCCATCCAGTACTGCTCCCCCCAGTCACGATCGCCGAGCAGCGGCTTCCACTCCCAGTCCTGGTAGCCCCAGAGCGTCTCGTTGCCGCCGAACCAGAGCGCCAGACTTGGATGAGAGGCGAGGCGCACGACGTTCTCGCGCACCTCCGAATCGATTTCCCCGATGAGCTCGGGGGTCTCCGGGTAGGCAGCGCATGCGAACAAGAAGTCTTGAGCGATCAGGAGGCCCAGCTGATCGGCGACATCGTAGAACTCCTCCGCCTCGTAATTGCCCCCGCCCCACACGCGCACGAAATTGACGTTCGCCGCCACCGCCTGCTCGAGGCGCTCGCGGTACTCCCGCCGGCCCACCCTGGTGGGAAAGCAATCGTCGGGAATCCAGTTGACTCCGCGCGCGAAGACACGCACACCGTTCACCACGATCGTGAATGGAGAGCCCTCGGCGTCCGGTTCTGATTCGATCTCCACGGTGCGGAAGCCGATCTTCCTCTCCCAGCGGTCCAGCGGCCGGCCCGACCGATCGACGAGGGTGATGGCGAGGTCATAACGCGCGGCCTCGCCGTATCCACGTGGCCACCACAGCTCAGGCGACGCAACCTCCGCCCGAACGGTGACGGCGTTCTCGACGTCGTTCACCGGGAACGACAGAACACTCTCGCCGATCTCGAGCAAGAGGCTGAGCCCGGCAGAGTCGGAGCCCGGAGCGCGAAGCAGTTCCACCTGAGCGGCAACCGCGCCGACGCCGTCCTCGACTGTGATGGTGGGAACGACCGTTCCGATCCGCGCTGCGCTCCAGATCTCCATTGCAACGGGCTTCCAGATTCCTGCGGTGACGAGTGCCGGGCCCCAATCCCAGCCGAAGTTGCTCGCGGTCTTCCTGATGAACGGGTATGGCTCGTCGTAGGGATTCGGCAGTGGCCCGATCTCCTCGCAGCGCGTGAGCGCCCGCGCGTACGGTGACTCGAAGCGCACCTCGAGCAGGTCTGCGTTGCCCGTGAGGTTGTTCGTCACATCGATGCACAAGCTCGTGAACATCGATGTCGTCTCTCCGACCACGGTGCCGTTCACCCGCACTTCAGCAAAGGTGTCGAGACCCTGGAAGTGCAGCTCGACGCGCTCGTTCTCCGCGGTCACCGCGGGCAGTTCGCACTGGTAGATCCAATTGCTGCGTCCGATCCAGTCGGTCAGGCGCTCGTTGTCGCCGATGTATGGGTCGGCGATGAGCCCGGCCGCGAGCAAATCGGTGTGTACAGAACCGGGAACGGTGGCGGGGACGCCGTTGACATCGATACCGGCTCCCGAGTGGGTCGCAGGCTCCCTGCTCACCGTCCAGGAGTCCGAGAGGGGAATCGTCGTGCGCACGCCCTTCGTCATCGTGTGTTCCTCGTTCTGATGTCATCCGGCCACGCGAGCGGAATGCCGAGCCGGGTGGTGAGCAGGGACTGGAAGTCGGCAAGATGACTCTCACTTGATCTCACCGCGCTCGGCGTCCGGCCGCCGGCGATGCAATAGGCGAGCAGGGCGCCAGCGGCCTCGCCGATGCTCCACTCGACAGGATGGAGGCGATATGCCCCGTTCGTTACGTGTGTCGTGCCGATGTTCTTGTTCGCCGCGAGCACGTTTCGCACCCGCACCGGGATCAATGCGCCCATCGGTATCTGGAACGGGTGGCAGGCAACATCCACATAGCTGCGGCCGGCGGCCGTCGGATGCAGGTCGATTCTGTATCCCCCGATTCCCACAGTGTCGCGGAAGATCGCGGAGCCCCGCCCTTCGGTGGCGTCGAGCCCGATGTGCTGTTCCACGACCGTGAATTCGGCGGCGATCCGCCGTGATTCGCGAACGTAGATGGCCTTGGCCAGCCCGTCGGCCGTGCCCATCATGTCGGGGCGGAGGCGCAGCTCGGGATAGCCTGTCTCACCGTCGTGCCGAGGCGCCTCGGTTTGCAGCCAGTACAAGAACGACAACGACAACTCTTTGGACCGCTCCATGGTTGTCGAATCGACGGCCGAGTCACTCGTGATGAGCGGGGCTTCCCAGTAGTCGGTCTGGGGCCAGTTGACGAGCGTCACGTCGTTGCCGGTGAACGACGTATCGAACTGTCTCTTGGCGAGAATTCGGCGATAGCGCCAAAGGTCCTTCTGTGAATCGTCGTCAGGTTCCCCGTCGAAAATGCGTCGGACGCGTGGTTCGAGGGTCTGAGGATCAAGATCTGTCCACGAGAGCTGCGGGCCGGGCCAGAATGAGTCATGGTTGCGTTTCCAGTGCTCGAAACGCTCCGGACGATCGACAGTATGGTCCTCACCCGGCCGGTACTCGAGTGCGAAACACCACGACGGGGCCTGCTGGTCGCGGTGGTCCGCGCGCTCCGAAGCGTTGGGTTCACCGGTGTCGTCGCGGCTTTCGGCCCCGATCACGTGCTCGATCCCGGCGAGGGGGAGCAGATCGCCGAGCTCCGTCGCGTCGATGAAGTAGGGGGCACGAATGATGACCCTGTTCCCGCTTGGATCCGCCACGGTCGCAGAGAGCACACGGTCGCGGTCACCCTCGACCCCGACGGGTGCGTGGTGGAGGAGCACGGTGAGAAGACCTGCAGCTCGCGCGGGGGCCAGCAACTCATCAATCGCGGCGACGGCGACTCTTGGTTCATGGCAGAGGTCACTGACGAAGCCCAAGCCGGGGTTCAAGAGCGGGTCTGCGGCCGCGTTCGCCCTCAATGGGTAGGCGCGCTTGTAGTACTCGCGGATTCGGTTGCGAAGGGTGCGGTAGGTGGTGCTCGAGCGGGTCTCGATCCACGGATGCTCGTCCGGCGGGACTGCTTGTGACGTCATCTGGCCGCCGAGCCAGTCCGTTGCCTCCGTAAGCACGACCGTTCGTCCGAGGGCGGTCGCGGTCAGGGCCGCGGCGACTCCGCCGAGTCCACCACCGATGACGGCGACGTCCGCCGAGATCTCCCGCTCACTCAACGCTCTTCCCCTTCGACACGTGGCCGCCTGCCAACCGGATCGGTCGGGGGTTCACGGGTGTTCCGTCGGTTGTCGTGATGGGCTGCTTGTGTCGACGTCACGGTCATTGACTCCTCCTGGCGTCATCAATCTCTCCTGATGCGTATCAGATTAGACCACGGCGCGAGCGACTCCCCACCCTCTTCCGCGTTTTCAAGTGCCGGTGTCGGCATACACGTGAACGTCCCCACCCGCGTACAGCCGAAAAGTGACAGTGTTGTCTTGGTGAGACCTCCTGCCCGGCACTCTGCTGCTTGGCCGCTTCGGGTGGCGGCAGGAGCTTGCGATGGTCTTGTGCCACATCGCCGGCGGGAACTGCGTCGGTTCCGTGGCCTGTTGGAGCGATCAGCCTGTAGGGGATCGCCGGGGAGACGGAACTGGACCGGAAGACGGGTCCGCAAGCAGCTGTCGGCGCCGCGGCCGACGACGCCTCCTCGCCGGTCCCTGTACGGGCGGTCGCGAGCGAGGGTGATCGACAAGTTCGTACCGCGGGCGGACGAGGAAACGGCGGGCTACCTCAGTTCCTCGGCCTGGTGCTGCCCGAGGAACTCACCGCGAAGGGGGCCGCCGGTTGAGGCGGGGCTGCAGCTGTCAAGGGTGCCGCACCACAAGACGCTTGATGCGTACGGCTTGCCTCCAGCCCGACCGCGCCCCGCACCTGGTCATGGACCTGGCCACCTTCTCGTTCGTCGAGGCCGGCGAACGGCGCTCCGCTCGGGCTGCCGGGGTCGGCAAGAAGCATGTCGTCCTCGCGATCGTGGCCTGCGGGGCCGGGTTACCGAGCGGTTTCAGCCTCGACAACATGATCCGCAACCTCAAGGCCGCTGGGTGGCTGGCCGACAACTACCGACAACCTCGTCACTCAACTGCGGCGAGCGTCCTTGTTCGCAACGAGGTTGGCAGCCCTTCGAAGAAGGCGGAGCCGGAGGCGAACCTGGCCTTCCAGGTGATCCCGAAGCGCCAGGAAAAGGGTTCGATCGCTGATGTCGAACGAGACCCTTCGGCTGATGGGGCCAGCTCTTGAGTGGCAAGGTTTTCGCCACCGCGATCCTCGACCGGCCCCTGTGCCCCTGCGAAGTGCTCTCCGTCGACGGCCCCAACTGCAGCTCAAGAGCCGCCTCAAGGCAAACGAGCGAGAGACCGAGGCGGCCTGACAGCTGGGAACGTTCCTCCGTACACAAACTATGGAGGAAGGTCCGACGCCGACAACTGGCGGCGCGCGGGGGCTCGTCCGTGCGTCAGCCCCGAGGCTTGTCGAGCGTGTCGTCCTTGAGCGGGAGGCACGGTAGCGAGCGGTGCGTCGGGCTGTCGACCCCGTCGAGGACGCTCACGAGAAGCTGCACAGCTTCCGCGCCGAGCTGCCGTCTGGGTGCCGCGAGCGTAGTCCACCGTCTCGTCGTGTCGCCGGCTGCTTCCGAAAGTGCGACAACCGAGAGGTCGCGAGGAATCGCCAGACGTTGGCTGTCAGCGAGCGTCGTGACCCAAAGCAGTTGCGGAGACTCTTCGGCGAACACAGCGGTCGCCCCACGCAAGTCGAAGGAAGCAGCGTCATGCTGCACGGTCTCGATCACACGGGCGCGCAGTCGGTGCCGCGCCATGGCCTGGTGGTACCCCTCGCGCCTCGCCGTGGTCGCCTCGAATCTCACGTCGTCCTCGAGGTAGGCGATCTCGGTGTGCCCGAGCGCGATGAGCTTCTCGACGGCGTTGTCCACTCCCGCCCGGTAGTCGGGGCTGACGAACGGGATGTCGACACCCTCGATCGTTCTCTGACCGATGTGAACGAAGGGGTAACCGCTTTCCGCCAGGCGCTCGAGTTCGCTTCGCTCCCTGTCGAGGCCGAGCAAGATCGTCCCATCGGCAACGGAGAGTTGGGAAGCACCCTTGACGAAGAGGGGGCGCCTTCCTGTCGCGTGGTCCGTGGCGGTGAAGAGCAGCAGGTTGTAGCCATCGAGCACTGCCTGCTCCTCGATGCCGACCAGGAACTCGTGGTAGAAGTTCATCTGACTGATGGGAAAGATCGGTTCAAATGTGTGCACACCGATGAGCCGGTTGCGTGCTCCTCGCAGCTGACGAGCCGCGGCGCTCGGCACGTAGCCGAGTTCTCGAACTGCGGCCATCACCTTGTCCCGAGTCTCCTGGGCGATGCCGTAGCGATCGCCACTGCCGGTGATCACGGAGGACACGGTCGCCTGGGATACACCGGCAAGTCGGGCGATGTCGGCTTGGCGCGCTGGTCGCCTCGGTTCGTTTGCCATGCCTCGACACTAACGGCTGCGCCCCTGTTCTCGAACCTTGACTTTGCCTGCTCCTGCTGTTTCTCTGTTACGCATCAGATCAGGCGGAGTCGGGGCGATGAAGCGCGATCAGACGAGAACTGGGCAATGCCGCTCGAGCCGATTTCCGCTTGCGGCTGTGCCCGCGCCTCCGTGCTGAGTCGGACCGTGTGAACGTGGGACGCAGCGGAGTACTCCGCCCGTCTCGCAGGGAGTGCGATGGTGGAACTCTGGTGAGCAGAGCCAAGACGAAAACAGGATCCGGCAGTCGAGAAGACGAACGTCCGACCACCACACTGCTCCAATCTCGGCGCCCACGGTGGCAGTCTCGGGAACGCCTCGTTGGCACTCTCATGGCGCTGCCGTCGCTGATACCGCTCGTACTGTTCGCGTTGGTTCCCGTCGCGTATGTGGTTTTTCTGAGCTTCACGCGGTACAACGGCGTGACGTCACCCCAGTGGATCGGCCTGGACAACTACCAACTCATGTTCAAGGACCAGTCCTGGTGGCAGGCGGTTCTGATCACCTTGGTCTTCGCCGTCGGGCAGATCGTGATCGGGCTTCCGCTCTCATTGCTTCTGGCCATGATGCTCAACAGCGGGCTCAAAGGTCTGGGACTTTTCCGGGGACTCTTCTTCCTGCCTTATGTCATCTCCATTGCCATCATCGGCATCGTTTTCTACTTTCTTCTCCGGCCCGACAACGGCGTGGTCAACGGGATACTCCAAGCGATGAACCTGATCTCGACCGACGTCGACTGGCTGGGCAGCCAGGGAACGGCCCTCGCAAGCCTGGTCCTCGTCGGCGTGTGGTCGAACTTCGGAATCAACATGGTGTTCTTCCTCGTTGCGCTGCAGACGGTGCCGAAAGACCTTCTGGAGAGTGCCCAGCTTGATGGTACGAATGCGATCCAACGGTTCCGACACATTTCACTGCCGCTGCTCGCGCCCATCACTCGCGTTGTCGTCGTGCTCTCGATCGTCTTTTCTCTTCGCTCATTCGACCTTGTGAAGACGCTCACCGACGGCGGGCCGGCCGGTCAGACCGACGTCATGTACACCTACCTTTTCGACTATTTCTTCGGCACCGACCGCGGGAGCCAGTACGGGTATGCGTCCGCACTCGCTGTCGTCGCCAGCATCATTGCTGCGATCGTGTCGCTCGTGTACATGGCGGTGTCCCGTGACAGGGCGGCACGGGAACAGACCGCGATAGCCACCAAGAAGGGCAAGCGATGAGTCGCCGGAAAATCTCAAGAGCCGCACCGCGACTGCTTGTCTACCTGTTCCTGACGGTCGTCGCGATCATTACACTCGTCCCTTTGGTCTATGCGTTCTTCGCGTCGTTCAAGTCGTCAGCTGAGATTCTGACGAGTGGCTCGCAGCTCTTCCCGACCACATGGACGCTCGACAACTACGTCCGCGCGTGGGAGAAGGGCGGCTTCAGTCAGTACCTCCTCAACTCCGTGGTCGTTGCAGCCGGTGTTGTCGGAATCGATATCTTCGCCTCTTCCATGCTCGGCTACCTTCTGGCCAGACGAGCCGTGCCCTTCCATCGTGCGATCTTCGCCGTGATGTCCTTCACGCTCTTTGTCGGTGTCGGCACAGCCACTCTCTATCCACGGCTCGAGATCGCGCAGATCCTGGGCGTTGACAACCTCTTCGGCGTCATTCTTGTTGAACTCTCCGGCATCGGGATCATTCATGTGTTCCTCATCCGAGCATTTTGCGAGAGTTTGCCGATCGAGCTTGAGGAAGCTGGCCGACTGGACGGACTCGGGCTCTTCGGGGTGTACTCACGGCTTGCGCTGCCGCTCATGCGCCCGATTCTGGCAACGACCGGGGTCCTCGCGTTCCAGGAAGCATGGAACAACTTCCAGATCCCGTATGTGTTCACGATCAGCGATCAAGAACTCAGGACTCTGGTGGTGGGCGTGTTCGCACTCAGGAGCACCTCGGAGGGCACGCAGGCGTACGACCTGATGCTTGCCGGATCGATGCTGATCGTCGTGCCCGTCGTCATCCTCTTCTTCGTCTTCCAACGCTTCTTCATCCAGGGGATGACCGAGGGAAGCGTCAAGGGATGAATCGTTCAGTGATCGTCGGCGGCGTCGCCAGAGCGTGTTCAATTTTCAGCTCGCTTGCCTGGCTCACCGTGCTCTGGGCAGTCTGCTCGTTGCCTCTCGTCACGATCCCGTTCGCCACGGTGGCACTGTACGACGGTGCGACACGTCTACTGGACGGCGACGGTCCGAGCTGGCGGCGATTCCTGTTCACGATGTGGAACCGGACCACGGCGACCATTCTTGCCATGGCGTTCATCGGGATACCCGGTTCGCTGGCACTGAGCCTTGCATGGCTGGCACGAAGCGGGGCAGGCCCCATGGCGTCCGGCGCCGCTCTGGCCGCGACGGCCGTCACGGCCGTGCTGATGGTCGTCGCCCCCGTCGCATGCCTCACCGCACCCACGTCGGCCGGGGTGGTTCGGCAGATCGGAGTCCTGGCCGTGACCCGGCCGATCCGCGCTGTCGCCGCGCTCACCCCCTGGGCGGCAACCGTGATCATCTTCACGGTCTGCCCGCCCCAGCTCCTCATCATCTTCGCGTTCGTCGCCGTCAGCCTCGGCGCTGTCGGCAGCGTGGCGATCCTCATCCCCGGACGTGCAGGGCCGAGCCCTCGCGTATTCGTCCGGACAATCCCGCACTACACACCAAAAGGAATCACGCAATGAGAACACGGCACTTCACGCGCTGGGCAGCCATTGCAGGGGCAGGCGCATCAATGGTCCTTCTCGCCGCATGCAGCTCCGGTACCGCATCATCTGACCAGGCGGTCAGCGTGTGGATTCAGAACGGCGCCCAGTCCGAGGCGATCCAGAACTTCCTCGAGGAGTGGGGCAAGGACAACGACACCGAGATCGAGGTCACGGTTCAGGCCTCGGACTCCTACCTCGACGCGCTCCAACTGGCACTCAAGACCGGTAAGGGCCCCGATGTCTTCGATGCCTCGAATGCGCAGGTGCTGGCCCCGGCAGAGTTCCTCAAGCCGCTCGACGATGTCTTGAGCGGAGACGACCTGACGGCATACGAGAGCGCACTCCAGAAGCCCTCGCCGTATATCTACAACGACGAGATCTACGCAGTTCCCACCACCGCCGACACGACCAGACTCGCCTACAACAAAGACATCTTCACCAAGGCCGGTCTCGACCCGAAGAAGCCGCCGACAACCTTCTCCGAAGTGACGTCAGCCTGCGCGGCCATCGAAGCAAGCGGCCAAGACGCTTACTGCTTCGGCCTCCCGCTCAAGTGGGTCGGTTGGGCCAGTTGGATGCTGGACCCCGCCATCACGAACAGCGATGCCGGCCTCACGGGCAAGGGCATCTTCAACGTGGACGCACAGGAGTATCAGAGTGAGAAGTACAAGCCCGGTGTTGAGCTGTACCGGGAACTCATCGCCAAGAAATGGGCATACCCGGGAGCAAGCTCGCTGGAGAACGACGCCATGAGGGCGGCCTTCTCGAACGGCAAGATCGCGATGTTCATCTCCACTTCCTGGGATGTCGGGGTGCTCAACGAGACCAACGCGACGAAGGTCGATTGGGCGGCTGCCGCAGTGCCGACTCCTGACGATGAGAAGCCGGTCCGTCAGGCCATGAACGCGGGCACGCCCTACGCCATCAATGCTGGGAGCAAGAACGCGGCCGACGCAGCAAAAGTGCTCAAGACGCTCATCAGTTCCGACCTCAACGCGGAACTCGGCAAGAGTGGGCTGACCTTCCCGATCCGTGAAGATGCGGCCGCGACCGCAAAGGCAGCCGCGACCTGGCCCCAGTACGCCGACTATGCACCGTCGAAGTCCGATGAGGCGTGGTTCGTTGCTCCGACGGCACTCTTGAACGTGCAGGGTGAGAACTTCCGGGATTCCCTCGCGCGCCTGATCCTCGGCACCGAGAACATCGATGCGGGGCTCAAGTCCGTCGCGAAGACCTACAACAGCGCATTCAAGGATGCCGTGGATGCCGGTCAGATCGACGCGAAGAACTTCTCGCGCGCCAAGTCCTGAGGTTTCGGGAGTGGTGTCGGTGTTGTGAGCGTCAGTCCGGTTCCGGCCAGGCATACGTCGACGAGTCGGTGCTGGAGTCGCACGGGTCTGAGGCCTCGGCGGAGCGTTCGCGTCAGGTGGCCTGGGTCCTCGAAGGCGGAGTTCGCCGTCGTGCCGCGCCGAAGAAGTACCGGACGCCCGCTACGGGGATGAGGTCCGGCGCAGACGAAGGCAGCTGGAAGACGCCGAGCCAGTCGTGTTCGGCCGCGTACTTCATCATGCCGGCAGCGCGGTGGGTGCTGAGGTTGTCCCTGCCCACCGTGATCGGTCCGCCGAGCCGGAAGTGCGCACGGACCAGCGGGTCGCGGTAGTCGGTCCAGGCACCGAGCGCCACCGCGGCGCTCTATCTGCGGCCACACCTCCTCTCCCACAAGTCCACCGCCTGTTCGTCCCGTTCCAGGACCAGCGCGTCGGCGCCCGTCCGCGACCAGCTGGCCTGTTCAGCAGCCGTCACACAGCCTTCACTGACGCGCTCACCCGGAAAAGGCGGTCGATCACCGCCTGAACCCGGCCCGAGGTCCACCACTGACATTCGAGGCCACGGGCGGCCGGGCCTTGTCCAGCTCCTCCTCCACCGCAAATTGGGATCCGAGCTTCTCGCCACCCTCACCGGCCGAGCGGAACGAAGGGCCCGCGGACCACCCTCCCGCCGAACTCGGCGTCAGCGTTCCACCGAACGCTCGCTCACCCGCAACTCATGCGCGATCACCGCGGACTTCTCACACGCCGCGAACCGCCCGCAGGCCTGAGCCGCACCTGTTCGCAAAACCCCCTCCGCTCAGCAGTCAGGCACCCAACCTCCGCCTGTGGCATCCCCCGCACACCGCAGGGATCACCCGTAGTCGTCACCACCCGCCGGCAATGCGAAAGCTCAGCAGCTTTAACGCCTCCGACGCAGCCCAGCTTGCGCCCGGCCCCGGCCGCACGCCCGACCGGATCGTGCAGGCAAGGGCTCAGCCGAGTAGGCAGCACTGCTGCGCATCAACACCTGTTCGAGACAAGGGAGTCGAGATCATGGAAGCATCACGCAGAACAGTCATCAAAGCAGGGCTGGCGGGTGCCGGTGCGGCACTCCTCTCGGTGAATGGGGCACCAGGGCGTGCATTCGCGGCGGAAGCGAGCGCCGGTGAGCCGCTCACCGTGAACATCGACCCGGGTACTGCTGCCCCGCTCGCGCCGAACTTCGGCGGCTACAACCCGGACTTCCAAGTGGTCGGAATGAATTTTGCGGACCCGCAGGCAGCGAGTCTTGCGCGAGAGCTCCGTGCCGGAACGCTCCGGTACCCCTCCGGCACGGATTCGGACTACTTCGACCTTCGCAGCGGAGACGTGCGCCCGGAGTGGGCCGCACAGTTCTTCGGCAAGATGACAGCATTCGACACGTCGCAGGACGATGCGCACGTCATCGGCGCCAAGCCGGATCTGCATCGCCTCGCGGGCTTCAAGGCCCTGCTCGACGACGTTCAGGCCGACACGGTGATCATCATCAACGGCTTCACCGATACCCCGGAATCCGCCGCCGCAATCGCCGGCTACTGCCTGGCCAACAACATCAGGGTCGCGGCATTCGAGCTGAGCAACGAAGGGTGGCTGCTGCCGACCTTCTTCATGGACGCGACGGACTACGCCACGCGAATGAAGCCTTACTACGACGCCATCAAGGCGGTTGATCCCGCCGCCCAGGTGAACGTCATGTTCTCGCAGGGCGAGGCCCCGGCGTGGGATCAGGCACTGGGCGCCTATCCGGACAAGTACTGGGACGGGATCTCCTTCCACATGTACGGCGGCGGTGATCGGTACAGTACGTTCGACGACGCCGTGAAGGACCTCAACACCCGCCTCGCCGACCGCACGAACTCCTACATCGACAGCTATTACCTGGCCAAGGGCCGCCCAGACATGCGTGTGTTCGTCAGCGAGTTCAACTCGACTCCGAGCACCATGACTGCCCTGTCAACGTCCGGAATCATCCGCACGCTGTACAACGGGATCTTCGCAGCTGAATTCGTCACACGGCTCTCGACGCATCCGAATGTGGACCGAGTCATGTTGCACGGTTTGGTGCAGTTCGGCACCACCTTCACCAAGCCCTATCTCGACACGATGAAGTCTGTCTACGAACGCGGCGAGACTCTGGACACCGCCGGCTTCGAATACGGAATCGTCAGACACGGCTCTGCACTGGCCCTCGCCGTGTGCCTCGACGCGATCAATCGGAGTTCACATACTCTTACCACCTCCACTTCCGAGGCTGTCGTGACCGTGCCGAAGTATGGTGGAACAGTTCCGGCTGTGCACACGCAGGCGTATGTCGGACTCGACGGATACGACTCGCTCGTGATCACGAACAAGTCGGCCACCCCGCATGCGCTCACTCTCCAGTGGGGCGGCGTGCCGCTGTCGGGTCCGTTCGACACGCTGTTCATAAGCTCGGACGACCCCCGCGCAGAGAACACAGCCGCCGTGCCGGGCTCCATCGTCATGACCGAGGGAAGCGCATCCGGCGTCGTGGCGGTGCCGGCATATTGCGTGATGAGAGTGCGCTGGAAGCGAGCCCGCGCAAGCCTTGACCCGACTCTCGTCACTCGAAACGGAGCCAACATCCTCAGCGCCCAGCCGAACGGAAGACGCGTCAAAGTGGCGTGGACTCCGGCCCTCGGCGCCGGTGACTATCTCGTACTCGGCCGGGACGCAGACGGAACCGTCGTGAAGCGCCGACTGACGGGGAAGACCGAAGCCACTTTCGCCGGGCTTGCGCTGGGCAAGGCCTATGAGTTCACCGTTGTGCCACTGGCCGAGAATCGACAAGGCACAGCATCACAACCCTGTCATGTGCTCCTCGCCGCCCCCGCCGCCCCGCTTCTCGAGGCGGCGACGCCCGCCGATAGCTCCGTCAACGTGTCGTGGCAGCCCGTTGTCGGGGCGGACAGCTATATCGTGCGTCACGGCGCTGTCGGAAATGAGAACACCATCGATGCCGGCAACGCGATCGGCCTGCGGGTGCGTGGCCTGGCGAACGGCGAGGCGTGCACATTCACCGTGCATGCGGTGAACGGCTACGGTGAGTCTTCGGCATCCAACGCCCTGGTGGCGACCCCCGGCGCGGATGTACCCTACGCGCCACACACCGTGCGCGCGGCCGCTGGGAGTGGTGGCACCGCGGTGTGGTGGAAGCCGTCGTACAAGCGCATCGCGAGCTCGAACTTCGAGAGTGGCTCGGGCGATTGGGACCTGTACGGCCCGTGGGACGTTGCGAGCATGCCGGGGGCCGACGGTCCGCTTGCCAACGGAATCGGGATGTCGCAGCGGCTCGCCATCAGTGGCACCGGCATCGCACTGTTTGGTCCTGACGTTGCCGCGAACCACTTCGTCGGTGCTGAACTCGCGTTCTCGCAGCCCTTGTCCGGCTCGGCCGGACTCGTGCTCCGCTACTCGGACACCGCCAACTACCTGTTCGCCGTTTTCGACTTCGCGACGATGAAGCACAGCATCGGCCGCGTGCTGAACGGCGAGACAACGATTCTCGGCTCGACCCCCGCGATCACCGACCCGTATGCGATGCCGACGGCCGGACGACAGGTGGCCTATCGCTTCGAACTCAACGCAGCGACGCTCGCACTCTTCCGCGACGGCGGCGAAGTGCTCCGGGTGAGCTCGGGCAGCCTCCAGGAATCCGGACCGGGACGCGTCGGTGTCATCTCCAACGGATCGTCCGTGAACGTCGATCGCTTGCATGTCGAGGCAGACACCGCGACCGGTTTTGACGTGCTCCGGGCCGAGAGTCCGGCCGGTCCGTACGCCGTCGTTGCAATCAACCATCCGGACCAGAGTCTGGTCGACACGGCGAGCTCCAGTGCGGACAACTACTACAAGGTCGTTGCCGTTACCGGCGAAGTGCGATCAGCCGATTCCTCGCACCCCGCTCCGTCGCGACTCAAGAACGTCGCGCGTGACGCGACGATCACGGCGAGCTCCACCCTCGTCGGCACCGCCACCGCGAAGCTCGTGGACGGAATCACCAACCTGGATTCGAGCCGGTGGGTTTCCGAATCCGGCGAGCCGCACGACCTCGAGTTCGCCTGGCCCACTGCGAAGACCATCGGTCGGGTCTGTGTGTACACAGGGTTCATGGCCAACCGAGGGTTCCAAGTGGCGGATTTCGAGTTGCAACAGTGGGACGGCGCCACGTGGCAAACCGTCACCGCGGTCGCCGGCAGTGATCGGGATGTCTACATGGGGACCTTCAACGACCTTTCCTTCGTTCCCGTCACGACGAAGCGTGTGCGGTTGCACATCACGAAAGCATGTGCTGCACCCGGATACACGAATGCGCGCGTTCTCGAAGTGGAGATCTACGGAAAATGACCCAGGCCGACCTTATCCACCCGATGAAACCCCTGAGTCGAGAGCATGACGAGGCTGATTTCTCCGCCGACTTCGACGGCTTCTGGGAACAGACACTCGCCGAGGCTCGCAGCTTTGAGCTCAGCGTCCGTATCGACCGCATCGAATCGCCGGTGAAGACCATCGATGTGTTCGACGTGTCCTTCTCCGGTTTCCAGGGTGAAGCGGTCAAGGGCTGGCTCCGCAAGCCGAAGGGACTGTCAGAACAGGCCGGGGCCGTCGTTGAGTTTGTGGGCTATGGCAATGGGCGCGGCGAGCACATCGACAGCCTGCTGTGGTCTTCGGCCGGATACGCCCACCTGACGATGGACACCCGTGGGCAGGGGAGCGTGCACAGCCTCGGGCACACCGCCGACCCCCACGGATCGGGTCCGTCTGTCCCCGGTTTCGCATCGCGGGGCATCACGGACCCGGCCGACTACTACTACCGCCGACTCATTGTCGACGCTGTCCGTGCGGTCGATGCGATGCGGAGCCTCGACGGGATCGATCCGTCGCGCGTCGCGCTCTTCGGGGCAAGCCAAGGCGGCGGGGTCGCGCTCGCGGTCGCAGGACTGGTCCCCGATCTCGCTGCGGTCGTGGCGAAGGTCCCGTTCCTGTGCGACATCCCGCGTGCACTCACCCTCGCGGAATCCGGGCCATACATGGAGATCGTGAAATGGTTGGGCACCCATGTCCACCGAGAACAAGAGGCGATGCGTGCCTTGTCATATGTGGATGCGGTCAATTTCGGTCCCCGCGCGACGGCGCCGGCGCTCTTCTCTGCTGGGCTGCGTGACACAGTGTGTCCGGCGCCGACGGTCGCCAGTGCATTTGACGCGTATGCGGGAGGCAAGGAGCTTCGCATCTGGAAGTACGGCGGCCATGCCGGCGGCGGCAGCACGGAGGACCTTGAGGTCTTGCGTTTTCTCGACGTTCACCTCGGCTGACAGCGACTTCGCCACCAGAATTTCTGCCCGAGTCAGGAGGGCCTGTCTATCCGGTAATCGCCGTTCACGGGCAGTGATTCAGCCCACCCCGCTCACCTCAAAGCCACAGCGTATGGCCGCGCCGTGAACTCCGACCGGGTGGCGTTCTCCGGGATCCGACCAGAAAAGTGAGCCATTTCCAACCTGATGGCGCTGGTGGGCGGTTGGGGGCCGTACGAACTGGTGAAGCTCCTGGTCGACGATCTCTCGACCAAGATCACCCGTGTCTGCCAGGAGCTTTGTTTGCTTGTGCCGGAGCCGCGGTCGGCCCGGCCCGAGCAAGTCCCGTCTCCGACCGCGCAGATCGCGCGGGCGAGCAACCCGGGCGGTACGACGGCGATGTGGGTGAGAGACCGGCTGGACGGGCTGTGGTGCGACGAGGACTTCGCGGGCCGGTACCCGCGCGACGGATGCCCCGGCATCTCGCCCACCCAACCGGCCACCGTCTGTGTGCTGCAGTTCCTGCTCGGTCTGTCGGATCGTCAGGCCGTGGAAGTGGTCCGCTGCCGCAACGATTTCAAGTACGCCCTGGCCATGGATCTGGACGATCCCGGCTTCCACCACTGCGTGCTGGCCGACCTCCACGAGCGCCTCGTCCAGGACGACCGCGCCGACCGTCTTCTCGATCCGACGCTCGCGCGCCTGTAAGGAGACCGGACTCGTGCGCGACCACACCACGCCACGCACCGACTTCACCCACGTCCTCGCCGCGGTACGCGACCCGACCCGGCTGGAACTGGTCACCGAGGCCGTCCCTGCCGTACTGGAAGAAGTGGCCCGCACCGCTTCGCACCTGCTGACCGGCCTGGTCGACGAGGACTGGGGGCGCCGCTACGGCCGACAGATCCGTCTGGGCAAGAACCCCACCCGGCCCAAGACCAGGATCCTCGCTGCCGGCGACGACGCCTGCCTACCGGCCCAACGGGCAAGGGCCGCGTCGAGCGACAGGTCCTCATCGTCCGCGACCACGTCCTGTCCGGCCGGTCCTTCTCTCCGTCAAGGAGATGGACGCCACCTCCCTCTCCGCAGAGTTGTCCACTGCGGGAGCTGATCCAGTTCGCACCGCATGAAAGGGTGGTCCCACCCGTACGACCACCCCGCCGTCCGAACGCCCCCTCACCTACGCCGAAGACCTCAGGCCCGAGGACGTCCGCGCCCTGGAGACGTTCCTCAACGTCCGGCTGGGCCGGGTGTACGAAGAGGTCGGCGAGACTGGTGAGACGTCCTTCGCCATGCGGGCTCTGCTCTGCCTGGTCTGATAGCTCCGTCGTCGGGCGTCGGGCACGTAGCCGGGACGGTTGAGCGGCCGGCCCGTCCGGAAGATTCCGCCACGGCCGTACCGCCACCGTGCCCGCCCCTCGTGCGGCACTCCTGAGCGTGCGAGGGGGGACACGCAGTTCAGCGCCTGGGCCGGCAGCCTGTCACCCCCGGCCGAGGGCTTCGCTGTAGACGCGCAGCGCCGACAGGATGTGTTCCTCGGCCGCCCGGCGGGCGGCGTCCTCGTCTCCGGCGATCATGGCCCGGCATATTTCCTGGTGCTGGGTGAGCACGGTCCGCGCCCACTCTCCGTCGGAGAGGTTCGAGACCGTGGAGATCGCGATGCGGTCCCACACCCGGTGCAGCGCGTCCGTCAGGAACGTATTGCCGGGAGCTTGGCCGAATGCCCGGTGGAAGGCCAGGTTGGCCCGCGCCGACTGCTTCGCGTCGCCCTCGGCAACCGCTCGCTCCACCTCTTCCGCGGCCTTCTCGATGTCCCGGAGGTGCGCGGGCGCGATCTGTCCGGCCGCTTGCAGGCGGGCGGTCTGGGCCGCGGCCAGCCCCTCCAGCACGGCGCGCAGATTGTAGAGCTGCTCGATCTCGTCGCTGCTGAGCGTCGCCACGGCGACCCCGCGTGCCAACGGTACGACGAGACCGTCCACCTGCAAGCGGCCCAAAGCCTCGCGCACCGGCGTGCGGCTCACTCCGAGCTCCTGCGCCAAGGCGGCCTCGGTGAGTCGCTCGGCCGGCGCGAGCTCCCCCTCCGCGAAGCGCCGGCGCAATGTCAGATACACGAGGTCGGCGCTGCTCGCGGCCGGATTGGAAAGCGATCCCATGTGGTCCACGACCAAGAGCATACAGGGTGTGCATTGCATGCAAAGGGCATATCTGGTCGCACATCAACCGTTGACATGCATTGCATGCAGTGCATACCTTCGCTTCCATGAAGGGAGGTGGTTGCGACGTGACGACCGATCTGTGGGAGCCCGGGCTCTTGGCCGTGGTCGGCCTGCTGGCCGGCGCGGTGAACGCGGTGGCAGGCGGGGGCTCGATGATCTCCTTCCCTGTACTGGTGGCCATGGGCGTCCCGCCGGTAACGGCGAACGTCACCAATTCCGTCGCGGCTCTGCCGGGCTATCTCGGCGGCTCGCTCGGCTACCGGGCCGAGCTGAAGGGCCAAGGTCGGCAGGTCCGTACATTCGCCCTGGTCAGCATCCCCGGCGCGATCGGCGGGGCGCTCACCCTGCTCGCGGTGAGCGACGAGGTGTTCCGCGCCGTCGTGCCGTGGCTGGTTCTCGCGTCCGCCGTGATGCTCGCCGCGCAACCCCGGGTCGCGGCCCTGGCGGCGCGGCACGGTGCCCGTTCGAGCCGGATCGGACTGCTGTCCGCGCAGTTCGTGGTGGCCTTCTACGGCGGATTCTTCGTCGCCGGGCTCGGCATCGTCATGCTGGCGATGCTCGGCGTCTTCTTGACCGACACAACACATCGGCTCAACGCCCTCAAGAGCGTGCTCTCGCTCATCGTCGGGTCGGTGTCCGCTCTCGCATTTGTCGCTCTCACCCCGGTGGCCTGGGGCCCTGCCCTGCTCCTGGCCGTCACCGGACTCGTCGGCGGCCGACTGGGCGTGTCGGCCGCGCGGCGGATATCACCATCGGCACTCCGCCGGGGTGTCGCCGTGTGGGGTGTGGGCGTAGCCATAGCACTGGAAGTGAGCTTGTATGTTTCCTGAACCTGGATCCGACCTGCCCGCACGCGGGGATCTGGTCCTCAGCGGTGTCACCGCGGTCACTATGGACCCGCGCCTGGGCGACCTTGAGCACGCGACGGTGACCGTGACCGACGGTGTGATCACCTCAGTCACCACCGATGCGGACGCGGCCACCCCACCGGGCGCCACGGTGATCGACGGAAGCGGACTCATCGCGCTGCCCGGCTTCGTCGACACGCACTGGCACCTGTGGAACAGCCTGCTGCGCGGCTCCGTGAGCGACGCGCCCGGCCGCGACTACTTCGCCGTCAAGCGCGCGCTCGGCCCGCACCACGACCTTGAGGACTTCTACTGGGCCGCCCGGTTCGCCCTTGCCGAGGCGGTCACCGCCGGCATCACCACCGTGCACAACTGGGACCACAACGTCCGCTCGCCCGAGGACGCCGACGTCAACGTCAAAGCCCAGCTCGACGCCGGCGTCCGCGGCCGGTTCTCGTACGGACCGCGCGACTCCACCCCGGCGGATGAGCCGATGGACCTCGACGACCTCCGGCGCTTCTCCGCGCGCTGGCCCACCGAGCGGCTCGACGGCCTGCTGGACTTCGGCGTGGCGCTGCGCGGCCCCTACCGCACCCCCAACCGGGTCTGCCGCAGCGAATGGGGAGCCGCCCGTGAGCTGGGCCTCCCGATCACCATGCACTGCGACCGCTGTCTGCGCGAGGAGGGCTGTCGTTCCTGCGGCCTCGCCCGGCTCGCCGACGAGGACCTGCTCGGACCCGACGTGCAGATCGTGCACGCCGTACACGCCTCTCCGGACGACATCGCCGCGCTCGCCGCCACCGGCACGCGCATCTCGCTCAGTCCGATCACCGAGATGCGCACCATGGGATTCCCCTTGTTCAGCGAACTGTTCAAGGCCGGGGTGCCGGTGTCGTTGTCGACCGACACCCTGGCCATGCCGACCGCACCCGATGTGTTCACGACGCTGCGCGCCGTGGAGGCCGTCGAAGCCGCCCGAACCGGATCACCGGAGGTCACCCCGCGCCGGCTGCTGCAGATGGCGACGCTCGACGGCGCGCACGACCTCGGCCTCGGCGATGTGACCGGGTCGATCACCCCCGGCAAGCGGGCCGACCTGCTGCTGATCGACGCCCGCACCCCCAACCTCCTGCCGTCGGGCGACCCCGCCGAGGCACTGGTCCGGCAGGGCCGGGCCACCGACATTGTCACGGTCGTCCTCGATGGCCGGGTGCTGCTCGACCGCGGCCGGCTCACCCAGCCCTCGGCGCAGGCCGCGATCTCCGGTGCCGAGGACCGCCGTGACGTGCTCGTCGCGCGGGCCCGTGCCGCCGGTGACTGGAGATGAGGCCGCCCCGTGGCAGCGTCTCCCGCGCGGCCACAGCTCTCCCATCGATCACGATACCGGCGGTGTGCGGATGACTATCAGAGCGGCATCGATCCGGCCCGCGACCCATGCTGTGGTGGGTTTCCCCGCCGTCGCCATGTACGCCCTGCTCCTGCTGGCGTACTCGGTGAACGCGATGGACCGGATGGTCTTCCCCGTCCTGCTCCCCGAGGTCCGGCACGAGTACGGATTCAGCCTCGGCCAGTCCGGCCTGCAATCCACGATCTTCGCCCTGGGAATGGGGATCGTCGGCATACCTGCCGGAATCGCGCTCGCCCGCTTCAGCCGCAAGATGCTCGTCGTCGTCGGCACCAGCATCTTCTCCGTCGCGACCGTGCTGACGGTCTTCAGCGCAGGCTTCGCCGACATGCTGCTGTGGCGCATATCCTCCGGCGTCGGTGAAGCACTGCAGCTGGCCGCGATCCTGACCGTCGCAGCCGGAGCCTTCCCACGCCACCGGGGACTGGCGATCGGCGCGGTGAACATGGCGTTCGCCACCGGGTCGGTCATCGGTCCCTGGGCGGCGACCGCCCTCCTGGAGCACTACGGCACCTGGCACGCGCCGATGTTCGCGTTCGGCGGGCTGGGCCTGCTGGTGACCCTCGCGGTGGCCCTCTTCGTGCCGCGCCGGTTCACAGAGGCCACCGGTACGCAGACGCGGGAGCCCACCGTCGGAGGGTCCCCATCCCTCCTGAGCTGGAACCCGATACTGCTCGCTGTCATCACCGTGCTGTTCGGGCTTGCCGACTTCGCCTACATCGGCCTCTACGCCACCTACCTGCGCGACGAACTCGGCTTCACCTCGGGCCAGGCCGGCCTCGCCATCGGGCTGTCCGGACTGGCCGCGTTCGCCTCGCCCCTGGGCGGCTGGCTCACCGACCGGATCGACCCGCGCGTGTGCATCGGCTCGATGAACGCGCTGGCGGCCGCGTCGGCGGCCGCCCTGTTCCTGGGCCCGCACGACGTGGCCTGGCATGCCGCGTTCTCGTTCCTGTTCGGGCTGTTCGCCAGTGGCGGGACCTACGTCGCCCTCGCCGGTCTGCTGGTGAAGTCCGTCCGACCCACCATCGCGGGACACGGCTCGGGCATGTTCATCACCTGCGTCTACATCGCCGCCGGCGTATCCGGATGGGTCTTCAGCCAGTTCGTGTCCGCCCTCGGATGGACCGGCGCCGGACTCCTGCAGATCGCCGGCTTCTTCCTGGCCGGCGCGCTGCTCGCCCTCCTGCTGCGCCCGGCCCTGTTCAGCACCACAACCCCATCGGAGCTCTCATGACTCTGTTGTTCACCCCGCCGACCGTGTCGGTGCCCGTCACCGGAATCGCCGAGCGTTTCCCCGTACACCGCGTCTACTGCGTCGGCCGCAACTACGTGGACCACGTCCGGGAGATGCGCGAGGGCGACGAGCGGGACGATCCGTTCTTCTTCCAGAAGCCGACCGACGCGGTTGTGCCCGGCAACGATCAGGTGCCCTACCCGCCCCGCACCTCCGACTTCCAGTTCGAGGGTGAACTCGTCGTCGCGATCGGCGCCGAGGGCGTGGACGTACCGGTGGCACAGGCGCTGGACCTGGTGTACGGCTACGCCGTCGGCATCGACCTGACCCGCCGCGACCGCCAGCGTGACTGCCGGGACCGGCAGATCTCCTGGGAGGCCGGCAAGTCCTTCGACGCCTCCGCGCCATGCGGCCCGATCACCCCGCGCGCGTCGGTGGGCGACCTCACCGCGGCCGAACTGCGGCTCGATGTCAACGGCGAGGCCCGCCAGCGCACCCCGCTCGCGCTGATGATCTGGAGCGTCGCCGAAATCATCTCCCACCTCTCCACCGACTACCGGCTCCGCCCCGGTGACCTCATCTACACCGGCACGCCCGCCGGCGTCTCCGCGATCGTCCCGGGGGACGTCGTCCACATCGAGATCAGCGGCCTCGCGCCCCTGTCCATCACCATCACCGAGAAGGGGAGCCACCACGATGCCAAGTAACGCCCGCATAAGGCCCAGTGAGCGGATCGACTACGACCCCATCGAGGGACGCCGGGCCCTGCAGCTTCCGGGCGGGGCGCGGGTCGCCGTCTGGCTCATCGTCAACGTCGAGGAGTGGTCGGACTCCGAGCCGATGCCGCGCACCGTACTCTCCCCGCCGGCCGGCGGGGTGCCCTCGCCGGACGTACCGAACTGGGCCTGGCACGAGTACGGCAACCGCGTCGGCTTCTGGCGGATGCTACGGGTGATCGACCGGCACGAGATCCCCGCGGTCCTCGCCGTCAACGGCTCCGCGATCTCCGCCTACCCGCAGATCACCGAGGCCGCTCTCCAGCGCCGGTGGGAGTTCATGGGCCACGGCTTCACACAGAAGAACATGCAGAAGGTGCCCGACGAGCGGCTCGATATCCAGCGCACCCGCGACGCGATCACCGCCGTCGTGGGCAAGCCGCCCCGCGGCTGGCTCGGCCCCGGTCTCACCGAGACCTGGGAGACCCCCGACCTGCTGGTCGAGGAGGGCTACGCGTACGTCTGCGACTGGGTGCTGGACGACCAGCCGACCCAACTGCGCACCCGCACCACCCCCATCGTCAATGTGCCCTATACACAGGAGTGCAACGACGTGGCGATGATGCTCATTCAGCACCACTCCGCCGAGGAGTACCGGCGCCGTGCCGCGGACCAGTTCGACCAGCTCCTGGCCGACGCCCGCGCCGACGACTCCGCGCGCGTCATGGCACTCGTCGTCCACCCCTACATCATGGCCGCGCCACACCGGCTGAAGTACCTGGACCAGGCCCTGGAATACATCCGAGGCCACTCCGAGGCGACCTTCCTCACCGGCGAGCAGATCCACGACTGGTACCAGGGCCAGACCGCTTCTGAGTGACGGTCCCGGCTGTCAGGGGAAGCCGACCAGAGTTCCATGGCCTCCGCCGATTCTTCAGGACGGCTGACCGCGCCGCCGGCCAACGGATCACCACCACACTCCTGCGGGACGCCACCCCTGGTCCCACGGAAGAGACCTCCGCCATCCGCGTGCGGTCCGGTGAATGAGATCCGGAGCATCGAAAGGGTTGCTGATCCGGGAGGAATCTCCCGGATCAGCGGCATGCGGCATGCGAACCCGGCGTCCGGGAGTGGACGCACCACAACTGCGGCTGGTGGGACGCCGAGATGCGAATGCTTTGCTGGGCAGCGACCGGTACAGCGTCCCGCGCAAGAAGTCCGACTCCGGCGACGCCCTCGTGCCGGCGAACATCCTGCGCACCGACATGCACGCCCACAGTCCGCTGGCACAGGACAGCGACCTGGACCGCGCCCAGCAGGACACCACCTGGAACCGCCAGCAGATCTCCAACCAGCTCCGGTGCCTGCTGCGCGAGTACGTGCGACGTGAAGTCGCTTGTTTGTAGCATCGGGAGCAGAAAGGAATTGCCGATTCCGGGCGGTGTGCAAGCCCGGTCCCCACGGCCAACTGCGGGAACTCACCGTCGACATCGTGCTGGGACAGCGATATCACCACCTGCCCGATGCGACACCCCAGGGCTCCGCTGCTCGACGATCCGCTGCCTATCGTCACCGCAGCCGACCAGACCGTCGAACGGCCCGTCACACTGCGGGAACTGACCACGTACAGCTTTGCCGTGCCGCCGACCACGGACTGCGGACAGGCCATCCTGTACGCCTGCCACCAGGCCGGCTTCACACCCACGACGCGCTACGTCACCGCCGACATCGCCGCCCATCTCGCCACCGTGCTCGTCCCCCGGACGGTCATCGACCCGGCCACACCCGGAATCCGCACGGCGCCCATCGAGGACCGTCCGATCCTGCGCCTGCTCTTCGCCGCGACGCGTCACACCGAGACCGCGAACCCCACGCCCACGGCCATCGTCGCAGCGCTGCGCACAGCCGCGCGGCAGAGCCGCACCCCGCGCCTTCCAGCTTGCCTAGGACGGGCCGTCGAGCGGCCGGAGGAGGGGGCGCCCGTACCGCTTGATGCGGCGGGTGTCACGAGCCAGCTGGAACGCTTCCCGGCACTCCGGGTCGGACATGCTGTCCGTGCGGTACTGCTCGTACGCGGCCAGGCTGGGAAGAGGAAGTAGCCATGGTGCGTCCCGCCGAAACGGTTGACGAGCCGGACATGGGCCAGTTGTTGGCCCGGGCGGGTGCGGGTGGTGGCGAGTCGGTAGGAGCCAGTACCGATCTCGATTGCGACGACTCCTGGAACCTGGGCAATACGTGTCAATCAATCCGCTACGGCGAACGGTTGCTGGAGGCCGACGCGACCGCGTCCGTCGGCTCCGTCGCGGACGGCTACGACAATGCCATGGCCGAGGCCTCAACGGCTCGTTCGAGGCTGAGCCGATCGAGCGCCAAGGACTGGCGGGACGCTGACCAGATAGAACGTGCCGTCGTCCAGCGGGTCGGCTGGTGCAACACCGAGCGCCTGCACTCAGCACTCGACCACCTCCCGCCCGAGGAATTCGAGGCCCGGCACTACCCCAGGCGACCACGAACACCGCCTGAAACCGCAAAAACCGGATGCTACGAAACTCGGAACTGCTCAGTGAGCGCATTGAGGCTCGGGCGGATCGCTGCCGCAGCCGCGGCGGCGGCAGCGGCTTCATCTCCGGCCTCGATCGCCGCCAGCAGTGCGTCGTGGGGTTCGGCGCCGCTCTCCTGGATCACGTCCTGGCTACGCAGCGCGTGCAGGCTGTCATGGAGTCGTCCGACGAAGAAGCGGTAGCACTCCAGCAGCACGCTGTTCCCCGCCGCTTCCACCACGGCCAGGTGGAAGTCTGCGTCGGCGCGGGCGAACTCTTCCGGCGCAGTGGCGTGATTTCGGGCAGCGAGCAAGCTGCGCAGCCGCCGCAGGTCGACATCGGTTCGGCGCATGGCGGCGAGCTGGGCCGCCTGAACATCGAAGCCGAGCTGGACCTCGAACACCTCGCGTACGTCGGCAGTCCCGAACCGTCGCAGCATGGGGGCTGGGTCGGTGGTGGAGACCACGTAGGTACCGGCCCCCTGCCGGGTCTCCAGTACACCCAAGTGCACCAGGGCCCGTACCGCCTCTCGGATCACGGTACGGCTCACTCCCAGCTCCTCGGTGAGCCGCTGCTCGGTCGGCAGCCGGTCTCCGATCGCCCAAGTGCCTTGCATCAGAGCTTCGTTGAGCTGGCCTACGACCTCGTCGACAGAGGACCTGCGGCCGATCCTGCGCATGGGGGCTCCTTCGCCGGTTGCAATCTTCCGGCCCCACAGTATCCTGATCACCTGCCATCACTCATCAGTCATCATACAAATTTGGAGCTTCGGTGAAGCAATTCATCACACCTGATTCCTCGGCCTGGGCCGCACAGCTGCGCGAGGACACCGGGGCAGACGCAATGCCGTTCGCCCCGGCGGTCGTCACGCGCGGCGACACTGTGTGGCTCTCGGGTGCCACCGCCTACCCGCTCGTACATCAGCACCCCCATGACGAGGCCGAGCTCACAGTGCCCGAGGGAATAGCGGAGCAGACCCGGGCCTGCCTGGAGAACCTGCTCATCGCGTTGAAGGCGGCCGGCGGCGACGTCCAGGACATCGTCAAGGTCACCATTTTCAACACCGACATGGACGCCCAGAACGAGGTCAACCAGGTCTACGCGGAGTTCTTCGGCGAACACAGGCCGGCACGCAGCCATATCGGTGTCAACCGTCTGGTCGGCCCCGAGCTGAAGATCGAGATCGAGGCCGTAGCGGTTCTTGGCTGACAGTGTGCGGTCCTTGGCTGATGGCGTGCTCCCCGATCAGGGCACGCCATTCGCCCCGTCGATGCCGGTGCGGGCAGTCGGCAAGCAACCGCCGCCGCCCCCGGTCGCCGGCTGGAGCGGCGGCCTCTCCGCACACCACACCCTGGGCTTCGTGCTCGCGGCGTTTGCTGTACAGCAGTGGTTCCGGTGGGAGCCGCGGCATTGACCAGAGACTCTCGGAGGTGGCCATGAGCGGGCGCGGTGGCTGGTGGCGCGGCAAGAGCACGCCGGAGAAGGTCGAGACGTACACGCGGTGGTCGTTCAACTTCTTCGCGGTGATTGAGGTCGTGTCGATCGGACTGCCCATCTTCGACAATGTGTCGTCGGCGCTCGCCTGGTGCCTGTTCCTGCTGGTGTGCGGACACTCCGCGCTGTGTGCGGTGACCGCCTCACAGGCTCTGGACTGGGTGCGCGGGACCCGGGAACAGCCCGGCCGGATGCTGCTCGCCCTGGCGGTGGGCACGGCCGTGGTCGCCGTGCTCGCGCTCACTCTGTCGGGCACCACATGGCGCCCGGCGACCGACTCCGAGTTCCGCGTGGCCTCCACCGTGTTCGTGGGCGTCATAGCGTTCGGCACCAGCATGCTCGTGCTCGGCACGCGAAGCATACGGAGGATCACGCACGCGGTGGTCGGTGCGGCCCTCGGCGCCGGAGCGGTGGCGTTCCCCCTGGGATTCCCGGGTCCCGCAGCATTGATCACGGCTGGCGTGGTCATGCTCGCCGCGGGGCTCCTCACCGCCACCGCCGCCTTCTCCGTCTGGCTGCTCAATGCCGTCTACGAACTCTACGAGGCCCGCGAGACCCAGGCCCGGCTCGCCGTCGCCGAGGAACGGCTGCGCTTCGGGCGCGATCTGCACGACGTGATGGGCCGCAACCTGGCGGTGGTCGCGCTGAAGAGCGAGCTCGCCGTGCAACTGGCGCGGCGCGGGCGGCCGGAGGCAGTGGAGCAGATGATCGAGGTCCAGCGGATAGCGCGGGAGACACAGCGAGAGGTCCGCGAGGTCGTACGCGGCTATCGCGAGGCCGATCTCCGGACCGAGCTCGCGGGCGCACAGGGTGTGTTGACGGCTGCCGGTATCGACTGCGAGACCAGCGGCCCGGTGACCGGACTGCCTGCGGAGATCCAGTCCACGCTCGGCTGGGTCGTACGGGAAGCGACGACGAACGTGCTGCGCCACGGGGACGCCGGAAGATGCGTGGTGTTCCTGCGAGTGGCGGAGGGCCGGGTGACCCTCACCGTCGAAAACGACGGAGCGCCCGGTACCGGTGCCGGGCCCAGCACCACCGAGCCGGCAAGGGGGTCCGGCCTCGCCGGGCTGCGCGAGCGGCTCAGGGAGGTGGACGGGGTGCTGCGGGCCGGACCTGCCGGGGGTGACCTGTTCCGCCTGACCGCCGAGGTGCCGCTGCCCTCCATCTCGGTTCAGGTTCAGAATCCGGGTCCGGACCCGGCTCCGGACCCGGGCGTGTCGACTTCGCTCATCCCCCCACCCTGTGAGAGTGAGGTCATCCGATGATGTCCGCCCTTCCCGTCTCATCCATTCCACCTGCTCCATCCACCCCACCTGTTCGTCCCATACCTTCCATGCCTCCCGTGCGACTGTTGCTCGCCGACGACGAGCACCTGATCAGGGAAGCGCTCGCCGCTCTGCTGGGACTGGAGGATGACCTCGTGGTGGTCGCCGAGGCCGCGACCGGACCCGAGGCGCTGGCGATGGCGCTAGCGCACGAGCCTGATGTCGCCGTCCTGGATCTACAGATGCCGAGGGCGGACGGTGTAAGCGTGGCCTCATCGCTACGGGCCGAACTGCCCGGCTGCCAGGTGCTGATCGTGACGAGTCATGGGCGGCCCGGGCATCTCAGGCGAGCGCTTGCAGCAGGTGTGCGGGGGTTCGTCCCGAAGACGGTCAGCGCACAGCGGCTCGCGGAGATCATTCGTACGGTGCATGTGGGAAACCGTTATGTGGACCCGGAATTGGCCGCAGACGCGATCTCCGCCGGGGACTCGCCACTGACCGCACGCGAGGCCGAGGTGCTTGAGCTCGCCGCCGACGGGGCGCCCGTCGCGGAGATCGCGGAGCGGGCCGTGCTGTCACAGGGGACCGTGCGGAACTATCTGTCGTCGGCCGCCTCGAAACTCGGGGCGGAGAACCGTCACGCGGCGGTGCGTCTCGCGCGGGAGCGAGGTTGGATTTAGGGCTCGCAGAGAATTGACTTGCCTGCGAGCCCTAACTACGTCCGGCGAGGGCATCAGTAGAACTACTGAATCGGCTACGGAAACTCGCGGAACCGGCCTGATGGCGGCCTACGGCCAACTTTGATGTGCCATACGTGGTGAAGCGCTGGCCGGCCGACAGGCCAGGCCCACTGTCAGAGGCACGTCCTGTGGTCCTCGCCGACTGATCAACGGCAAGCGGGTGGAACGGGGCATGCGGGAGCACGGCATCGCCGGGAACAGCCGGCGCACCGGACGCCGCAGCCTGACCAAGGCTGCCCGTCACCGGACCTGATCGGGCGGACTTCACCGCCCCGTCCCGGCATGAAGATCGTCGGGGACATCACTTACATCCCCACCGCCGAGGGCCGGCTCTACCTCGTCTCGTGGCTGTACCTGGCCACACGCGAGGTGATCGGCTACTCGATGGCCGACCGCCACCGCGCCGAACTCGTCGTCGACGCCCTGGACATGGCCGCCGCGCTGGGCCAGCTGGAGCCCGGTTGCGTGATCCACAGCGACCGCGGTTCGGAATGCACCTCCACCATCCCTGCTCCAGAATCGTGAAGTTGGGGCACCGGCAAAGTATGGGCCGGACCGGGAGCTGCTTCTACAACGCCGCCGAGAGTTTCTGGGCCGTCCCAGAAAAGGAGATCGGCACCCGCTCCCGGCTGGACCGGGCCACCGCCCGCGCCGGCATCTTCGATTTCGTCGAGACCCTCTACAACCGACGCCGGCCTGCGCAAGGACATCCACTGGGGCTGCCTCATGCCCCATGAGACGCGCCTGCGCCACCGGCAAGATCCAGCCCGCGGCGTATCAACACGCGCTCAGGGTCACGGGGAAAGTTTCAGGCCCCAGGACCTGACGTCCGACGAGCCCATCTTGTACGGGGCCGCCGTGTCGGTCAGCGGCACAGCGCGGACGAGGCTGGTGACAGCCTCGCCAGCCACCACGTCCAGAGTGCACTGCTGGAGGGCCGATCGAGAGATGGTGAGAGCATTCGTCAGTAGCTGCCGAGCATGCGGCTCAGGCCGCGTCGAGTTCGTCGAGCAGGGCGAAGGTCAGGGCATCGACCGGGCGGGGGGTGGTCGTGGTCTCCTCGCTGGCGGTGTTCACCATCATCACCGCCGCCGTCATGCTCCGTCTGCTGAACGCCGCACAGGTGCTGAATCCGCCGGTGCCGCCGTTGTGCCAGGTCATGGTCCGACCGCTGGGTAGTGGGCTGAGGTGCCAGCCGAGACCGATCCGCAGATTCCGGTCGACAGTGAAGTGGGGTCGCTGGGTCAGTTCGATCGCGTCCTGCAACGGCGAACGATCGGGGTGTAGTTGTGCACCCAGGAAGCGCAACATGTCGTCTACGGTGCTGTGCATCGAGGTGCCCGCGGCGCTGAGCACATGGTCGTGCCAGTCGGGAACGGGATGGCCCTCGAGATGGCCGACGGCCTTGCGGGACGCCATGTCCGGCCTCAGGGTCGTCGTCGTGTCGGGCATGCGCAGTGGAGATGTCACGCGGCGCCGCAGCATCGCGTCCACGTCGTCGAAGGCCAGCGCCTGGCCGAGCAGCCCGAAACCGAGATTCGAGTACGCGTGAGAGCTGCCGGGTTCGGCGCTCAAGGTTGTCTCCCGCAGGCCGGCTGCCAGGTCGTCCAGCGTGTAGTGCGCGTATGGGTCGTACGGATCCGCTCCCGCCAGGAGGTTCGGCGGCAGCGAGGGCAGACCGGATGTGTGCGTCGCCAGGTCGGCCATGGTGATCCGCCGAGGGCCCTCGCGCGGGACGGGGAACCCGGCGGGCAGAACGAGCGGTGCGTCGAGGCGGGTCGCGCCGGCACGCACGGCGTGGGCGAGAGCGGTGGCGGTGAATGTCTTGGCGATCGAGCCGAGTTGGAACACGGTCCTGCCGTCCGGCGCCGACGCGCCCCGGCTCCCGCCCGCGCCCGCGACGTGGCGGCGTGCACCGTGGATGACCCCGCACACCGCACTCGGGCTGCCCGCAGCCAGGGCCCGGTCCAGATAGCGCCGCACCCGCGCCGGTAAGTCGGCGTCGGCCGCCACGGCGTTCCCGGGCAGCAGCGGCACACCGGCCGCCGCGGCCGCTGCCGCAGTGAGAAAATTCCGTCGGTTCATGAGCTACTCCTCCGTGGTTCGGTTCCCTGCCGGCACCACCGCGGACAACAGCACGAGCAACGGCACGACTCTGCCCGCGGGTACTTGGTAGTGGCCGCGTCCCTCGGCATGGAGCCAGCCCGCTGCTGTCAGCTGCTTGAGGTGGTGGTAGAGCTGACCGGTCGTATTAAGTCCGGCTGTCTCCTGCAACTCGGCTGTGGAACGGGCCCCTTGCAGCACCGCGCGCAGCAGGGCGAGCCGCATCGGATGCCCCAACGCGGCGTACGGCGCGGCGTGTTCCGACCAGTCCGCTTCGAGCAGGTCCTCAGCCACCGCACCCTGCTGCCATTCGTAGTGTTCGCCTGTAGGCAGGTCCAACACGCCGGTGAACAGCACTTGCCCGTTCCCCGTGAGCCGCTGACGCAGGCTCTCAAGAGCCCAGAACACCTCGCTCCGGGATACCTGCGATACGGGCTCCTGTGGTACGGACTCCAGCCGCGACACCCGTTCTTCGAGTGCGGCGATCCGCTCCTGGAAGGACTCGGCAGTCATGACCACGACATTACGCTATTCCGAAATAACAGAGCGACTCGGCATCCCTGACGGGGTGGCTTCCTGGCGGGATACCGCTGCACGGAGTGGGCGTGGTTCCTCGCCGAGATCGCGGCCAGGTGGGCTTCGGTGGTGCCGAAGTGGCGTGGATCTCCACACCGGCCGGCCCGAAGCCCAGGCTCCTCCAAGGGGGCGACCCCCTCGGCTTGTCCCCGGGGCGGGGCCGGCGGCGGCACAGCGCGCCGGCGTGCGCCTGGCCGTACTTCAGACACCAGCGGCGCACGGTCTCGTGGGAGACGGTCACGCCGTGCTCGATCATCAGCTCCTCCACCTCACGGAAACTGAGCGGGAACCGGAAGTGCAGCCACACGCAGTGCGAGATGACCTCGACTGGGTGTCGGTGCCCCCTGTACGACGGCGATGCACCCACCACGGACGGCTCCCCCAACGTGGTCAATCGAAGGCCAACCCACGGGCCAGCCAACGTGACAGCGCCCCGCAGAGCGTGCGCCGACGGGAAATGCGACCTCGGTTCCAGTCGCCGATCGTGCCACCGTCCGCCTCCACAGCGACGAGGCGTCGACCTCATCCTCGATCCCCGGAGTGATCACACACGGGCCGCAACGATCCTTCTCGACACTCCTTGTAGGGAGCGCAGCAGCTCTCGCTCGCGTTTTCGGACCTGACCGGGATGTTCCCCCTCAAACGCGACGAGCCGGCGGCTTCCGCAGAGTGCGGGTCCGACAAATATGTGGTGCGTATACGACTGGCCCAACCCCCTCACGGGTTGAGCTGGACACGCTTTCAAGCCGAGCGGCGTGTGACGAGGCGGGTGACACCGGGCCCGGGCTGCTTGGGTTCCTGCGCGCCTCGAAGGCAGTGCAGCAGGGTGCCGGCGGCGTACTGGGCCATCGCCTGCGAGTCGATGGCGATCGTACTGAGCGGAGGGTCGGTGAGTGCGGCGGCTGCGATGTCGTAGACGCCGATGACAGCGAGGTCGTCCGGGGCGGCGAGCCCGCTCAGGCGGAGGCCGGCGAGGAGCGCGAGAGCGGTGATGTCGTTGTAGGCGCACACCGCTGTCACAGCCGGGTCCTGTCCGAGCCAGTCGGCGATGGCCTCGGCGGCCGCCTCGGGCGCGTGGGGGATGGTGTGGACAACTGGGTCGGGCAGTCCGTGCGCGGTGCAAGCGCGGCGGGTGTGGTGCAGGCGCAGCTCGGCCTCGCGCTGGAGCCTGGGGGCGGCGGGGACGGCGTAGCCGAGACGGCGGTGCCCGGTGGCAACGAGCGCGTCGACCTGGGTGCGGGCGATGTCGTACTGAATGCTCTGGACCCACCGGGTCAAGGGGTCGTCGACGCCGAAGAGTTCCATGATCACGGTGATGCCGGCTTCGCGCATCGCCGTTCTCTCGTCGTCGTCGAGCTGGAAGGCGATGACTGCTGCCGGGGTGACGGAGCGCCACAGGTGGTCCAGTGAGCGTCGGCCGCGGGTCCACGGATAGGTCAGCAGGGTCAGCCCGGTGTCCGCCAGTGCGTCGGCGAAGTGCTCGATGAGCGCGTCGAACTGTTCGTGCGGGGGCAGTTCGGCGGGCTGGAGGGCCAGGACGATGTCGCTGTGGCCGCGACTGAGAGCCCGGGCTGCGGCCGAGGGTGAGTAGCGCAGCCGGGCGGCGGCCTCCCGTACGCGTTCTCGGGTGGCCTCGGGGATCTTCTGGTGCGGGGTGTCATTGAGGACGTAACTCACCGTGGCCCGTGACACGCCCGCTTCGCGCGCCACGTCGACGCTGGTGGCGCGGCGCACTGCCCCTCGGCCTTGGTGTGACGTCACGCACGGCTCCGTTCGTGTGGGTTGTCTTCCTCGATCTTCGCAGTCTACAGTGCTGGCACGCTTCACTTACCCGCGTAAGTGACGCCTGTCAGTACTGGTCGTGCGGCAGGCGGAGGAAGGCGCAGTCAAGCAGGACTGGGGACCCGATGTCCGAGCGAAATCGCACCAACGGCCCGTGGAAGGTCGCACTGCTCGCCGGTATGGCCTCCTACCTGGACGCCGGGGCGCTCATCTCCTCCGGCCTGGCCATCGGCACGCTGTTCGAGGAATCCATGCATCTCGGCGGCGGGACGGTCGGAGGCATCCTGGGGGTGCAGACGCTCATGGTCGCCGCCGGAGCGGTCCTGGGCGGCCGGAGCGGCGACCGCTACGGGCGGCGGAAGGTTTTCACGCTCTCGTTGATACTCTTCGCGGCCGGTGCCACTGTTCTGCTCGCCGCGACCGGTCCGGCCATGGTGTGGATCGGTGCGACGGTCATCGGTGTGGCGATCGGCGCCGACCTGCCGGCCTCTTTGGCGATGATCGGCGAAGAAGCGCCGGAGGGCATGAAGGGGAAAATGGTCGCGCTCTCGGAGCTGCTGTGGGGCACCGGGATCGTGGTCACCTCTCTGCTCGGCGCGATCACTGCCGATCTGGGGGCACTTGGCGCACGCATTCTCTTCGCGCACCTGCTGGTCGTGGCTCTCGTCGTGCTGGTGCTGCGCATGACGCTGGGTGAGTCGGCGGAGTGGGCCCGGGCCCGGCAGACCGCGGCGACGGCGGACAGGACAACCGCGGACAGCGCGGGACGGGGGCGCCTGGGCCCCGCGTTCCGAAAACCCGTGATCGCAGCAGTGGCCGCGACGGGCCTGTACTACGCGGCGTGGGGCGTAGGCGCCAACACACTGGGGCAGTTCGGGTCCTACATCTTCACCCACCTGACAGACCACTCCGCGGCCACGTGGTCGCTCGTCTCCCTGCTCGCCATCCCGCTCGGCGCTGGCACGGGCCTGATCCTGCTGCGGGTGGTGGACACCCCTGCGCGCGACCGGTGGTTCGTGGTGGGCTCAGTACTCCTGATCACCGCATGGGCCCTGCCCGTCTTCCTCGGCCCCACCGCCGCGACACTCGCAGCGGCCGGCGTCCTGCTGACCGCCAGCACGGGCCTGGCAGGAGAGACGATGTACAAGGTCTGGTCGCAGGAACTGGTACCGACCCTGCTGCGCGCCACGGTCCAGGGAACGACCTTCGCGTTCAACCGTGTGGTCGCCGCCGGGTTCGCCTTCGCCACCCCCGCCCTCGTCCGGCACCACCCGACCCTGCTGTTCTCTCTCGTCCTCGCCCTGGCCGTCGGTGCCTCCCTCATCGGTCTGCTGTGGATCCCGCGCCTGTCCAAAGCGCGTGAACTCGACCATCGACCGCCCTCGCCCGATCTGCGTGCGGTGGACATTTCCACTGAGGTGAGCACATGAGCGGGAACGTGAAGACGAGCCGGCAGCACCGTGCCGTGGTCCGGGCCACACGTCTGGTCCGCTACAACCGCCTGTGGGCACCCGACCTGCCGGCCCGCCCAGCCATGCGCAGGGCAGCCACGGGCCGCACGGCGGGGGGCGGGTCCCGCTCAGGCGGCACCGAGCCGCTGGGTGACGCGAGGGCTGACGGCCGGCCGCAGCGTCCTGCCGTGCGCCGTGTCGTGATCTACCTGCATGGCGGTGCTTGCACCGCCCAGCGCAGCGCACTGCTGTGTCACTGGTGCGTAGATCTCGTCCGCCGCACCGGCGCCACGGTCATCGTTCCGATCGCCCACTGGCCCCGGCCGTTGCCGCCGCGTCGGCGGTACCGGTCACCGCCGAGGTGATCGCCGAGCAGGGGGCGGACGCCGTCACCGTCACCGGCGACTCCGCAGGCGGTGGCCTGGCGCCGGCCGCAGTGCAGCATCTGATCCACCAGGGAGAGCGCCACTGGACCGACCGGTGCTCAACTCGCCCTGGCTGGCCGTCGCGCTCGACGCCCCCGCGAGCCTGGAGATGGACGACCCGCTGCTGGGCGTGGCCGGCCTGCGCGCCCGCGGACGGCTGTCGGCCGGGGACCTCGATCCCGCAGACCCCATGGCCGGCCCCCTGTTCGGGCCGCTCTGCCGCCGATCACCGTCTGCACAGGCATCCTCGACACCCATTGCCCGGACATCACACGGCTCGCCGAACGTGCCCGGGCCGAGGGCGCCGCCGTGGACGTCGTCGTCCGCGAGGGCCTGGTGCACACATGGTCCCTGTTCACGTTCCTGCCCGAGACCGGGCCGTCCGGCCCCAGCTCCACCACGTACTGATCGGAGACACCGCGTGATCCCGTCCGCCCAGTCCACCACCAGGATCGTGCACGCCGTCAGGCTGCGTACCAACGGACGCGGAGCCCCGCTGGGCATCGACGACCCGATGCCGTCCTTCTCCTGGCAACTGGCCGCCCCGACACCCACTGCGGAACAGGGCGGCTACACGCTCCAAGTGGCCGAGGACGGCGACTTCGACGGCACCCTGGTGTGGGACAGCGGGCACGTCGTGGGCTACGAGCAGACCGGCGTACGTTACGCGGGGCCGCCCTTGGCCTCCTGTACACGCTATGTCTGGCGTGCCAGGCTCCACGACATTGGCGGCGCCGCCGGTGACTGGAGTGAGCCGGCCGTCTTCGAGACCGGTGTCCTGGACGGCGGGCGATGGCGGGCATCGTGGATCAGCGGCCCACCGGTCACCGCCGACGACGTGGCGGCCCTATACCTGCGCGGCCGGCTGCAGCTGCCGGCCGCTGTCGTGCGCGGACGAGCCTACGCGAGCGCGCTGGGCTGGTACCGGCTGTTCGTCAACGGCACCGATCTCACAGGCCCCGCCCTGGTGCCACGCTTCACCCCGCTGGACAAGGTGGTGGAATACCAGGCCTACGATGTCACCGAGCACTTCCGTGAAGGCGCCAACGTCGTCGCCATCGCCGTCGGCGACGGCCGCTACCGCGGCCGACTGGGTGTGCTCTCCCGCCGCAGCGTCTACGGCAGCCGGCTCGCCGGATTCGTGCAGGTCGAACTCGACCTCGCCGACGGTACTTCGGTGTGCTTCACCACGGACGAAGGCTGGAGCGCAGGCACGGGCCGCATCACGCGCTGTGATCCCAAGGACGGCGAACACGCCGACCTGAGCGTCCCGGACAGCGACTGGCTCACCGCCCCCCAGCCGCCGGACCGCTTCAGCCCCGCGCACACGCTGCCCTCGCATCCCCGTCGGCTGATCGCCGAGGAAACCGCACGCGTCGGCGAGATCGGGCGGCTGCCCGCAGCACGCATCTGGCGCTCGCCGAGCGGCCGCCAACTGGCCGACTTCGGACAGAACATGGCCGGCGTGGTCCACCTCCGCCTGTCCGGACCGGCAGGCACCCGCGTGCGGCTCACCCACAGCGAACTCCTCACACCCGCCGGGGAACTCGACACTGACTACATCCTCGCCGACAAGAGCAAGCCCTGGTACCAGCGTGACGAGATCACCCTCGACGGCACCGACACCTGGTACCAGCCGTGGTTCACCATCCACGGCTTCCGCTACGTCGAGGTCCAGGGCCTCGCCCAGGACCTGACCGCCGACGACATCGAAGCCGTGGTGCTGTCCTCACAGCTCGAACAGGCCGGGACGTTCGCCTGCTCCGACGAACGGCTGACCCGGCTGTGGCACAACGTGCTGTGGAGCACCCGCTCCAACTTCACCGACACCCCCACCGACTGCCCCACCCGTGAACGCTCCGGCTGGACCGGCGACATCCAGGCATTCACGCCCACCGCCACCGGCATGGTCGACGCCCACACCTTCCTGACCCGCTACCTGCGCAACCTCGCCCTCGAGCAGTTCCCCGACGGCCGGGTGCCCCCGTTCGTCCCCGCCGAGGCGTCCACCACCTCCACGGGACGGGCCACCTGGATGCTGGCCCGTACCCTGGCCAACTCCACCGGCTGGGGCGACGCGGCCGTCCTCATCCCCTGGAACCTCTACCGCTACTACGGCGACCATGCCGTCCTGGAGCGGCAGTACCCCAGCATGCGCGCCTGGGTCGAGTACATGGCCCGCATCGCCCGCAGCCGGCGCGGCCTGCCCCGCCGCGTATCCCGCCGCCGCGCCGGGACTCTGGAGCGGTACGTTCTCGACAGCGGCTTCCACTGGGGCGAGTGGCTGCGACCGGGCGAACAGTTTCCCGCGAACGCAATGGAAGGCACCCTGCGCGGCGCCGTCGTAGCTACCGCCTACCTCGCCCACTCCTCGCGCGTTCTCGCCCGAACGGCCACCGTACTGGGGCGCGACCGGGACGCCCACCACTACGACGCGCTGTCCCAGAACGTCCGCGAGGCATGGCGAGCAGCCTTCCTCCACCCTGACGGCACCATCGGCACCGACCGGCAGGACGACTACGTCCGCGCCCTCGCCTTCGACCTGCTGCGCCCCGCGCAACGCCCCCGCGCTGCCGCCCGGCTGGTGAGCCTCATCGAAGAAGCCGGCCACCACCTGGCGACCGGCTTCTTGAGCACCCCCATGCTGCTCCAAGTCCTCACCGACACCGGGCACGCCGACACCGCCTTCAAACTCCTGCTGCAGAGCTCCCCGCCGTCCTGGCTCCACCAGATGGAACTGGGCGCCACCACTATTTGGGAAACCTGGGAGGGCTACACCGAAACAGGAGAGGGAACCGCCTCCCACAACCACTACGCCTACGGCAGCATCGCCTGCTGGCTGCGCGAAACACTCCTCGGCATCACCCCCGCCGAACCCGGCTACCGCCACATCCGTATCGCCCCCGTCACTGGCGGCGGCATCAGGACCGCCGAAGGAACCCTTCAGACCCCCTACGGCATCGTCGGCAGCGACTGGCGCGACAACGGGGACAGCGGCGAACTGAACGTCACCGTCCCACCGGGAACACGCGCAACGGTGCACCTCCCCGACCACACGATCCACCCCTGCGGCCCCGGCCCGCACACCTACACCTGGAAACTGCCCGACTGAGGGACTGGTTCCACCTCGGCGCTCGCGGAACAGAGCGTCAGTGGGGGAGTGGAGCGGATGGCCGTCACCGTCCGTTTCGGCAGCGATGCGTTCTCACTCTGTGGCAGTGGCGCGCGGGTGGGCTTTCAGCCGTTGCTCCGGGCCGTGGATGAGTGCGGTGATTCCCATGTCGAAGACGGGCTCCGCAGCCTCCTTCACCCCTAAAACTAAGACCTCTAGTTAAAGAGAGTGGTATGGAATACAGCGAGTACCGGAACTTCGATGCGGTCGGCCTGGCTGAGCTGGTCGCCCGTGGCGACGTGTCCGCCGCAGAGCTGCTTGCGGTGGCGATCGGCCGGGCAGAACAGGTCAATCCCCAGGTGAACGCGATTGTTTATCGCATGTACGAAATCGCGCAGAAGCGGGCCGCGACGGAACTGTCCGGACCGTTCGCCGGTGTGCCCTTCCTGATCAAGGATCTGATGCAGGACTACGCGGGACTACCCACAGCCGGCGGTTCACGGTCCTTGCGCGGGCATGTCGCACCGGCCCACAGCGCGGTTGTGCAGCGATGGCTCGACGCCGGACTGGTGATCTTCGGGAAGACCAGCACGCCGGAATTCGGCAGCAAGCCGGTCACCGAGCCCGCCGCGGCCGACCCGGCCCGCAACCCGTGGAATCTGGGTCATACCCCCGGAGGATCCTCCGGGGGTGCCGCGGCGGCGGTGGCAGCCGGGATCGTTCCGGTCGCCGGGGCCAGCGACGGAGGTGGGTCCATCAGGACTCCGGCGGCATGCTGCGGCCTGTTCGGGCTCAAGCCGGGCCGCGGCCTGGTGCCCTGCGGCCCACACCACGCCGAGTACCTGTTCGGCGCGGCGACCGAGGGCGTGATCTCCCGGTCCGTGCGCGACACCGCGGCAATGCTCGACGTCCTCACGGCCAACCCTGACAGGGGCGGTCCCTACCTGTCCGCCCTCCCCGCCGAGCCCTATGCACACCTGGTCGGTCGAGACCCCGGCCGACTGCGCATCGGATTCCTGACGAGCTCCCCAATCGGGACTTCCGTCGGCGACGAGGCGGTCGCGGCGGTCGAGCACGCCGTAGCCCTGCTCACCGGACTGGACCACGAGGTCGAGCCCGTCGAGCTGGACATCGACGGACATCAGCTCGCCCAGGACTTCTCGCTGATGTGGTCCGTCGAAGTCGCCACCACCATCGCGGACATCCAACGCACTACAGGCGCCCGTACCGGAGACATCGAACTCGACAGCCGCCTGCTCGCAGCTGCAGGAAGGGTGGTAAAGGCCCCCGAGTACACGGCCGCACACCAGCGATGGAACACCCACACCCGGTCGCTGGCGGCATTTCACGAGCGCTACGACATGCTGCTCACGCCGTCCCTGGCGCGGGCTCCTGTACGCATCGGGGAACTGGAAACCCCCCGTGTAACTCGCCTGTTGGGTGAATTCCTGCTGCGAGTTCGACTTCTCGGCCCCTTCTCCAGGACGAAGCTCTGGGCCGACCAGGTCACTACCCACCTCGCGACCGTCCCCTTCGCTCAGCTCGCCAACATCACGGGCCGGCCGGCCATGTCCGTCCCCTTGTACCGCACGCCAACAGGTCTCCCGCTGGGGGTCCAGTTCGTCGGCGGTCTCGGCAGCGAACACACCCTCCTGGCTCTCGCCCACCAACTCGAAGCCACTCAGCCCTGGGCCGACAATCAGCCACCCCTGTAAGGGCTCCGGGGGCGGGGATGGTCACATGCTCTCCTTGTGGCTCGGAAAGTGGCCGAATGGCCGTTGGTGTCAGGCGGCAGTGTGGTGGGCCAGCAGGTGGTGCGGGTCGCGCTCGCCCGTGTCGGGCTCGACGTCGGTATGGATGACGGCGGCGGCCAGTTTCGGGACGGCGTGCAACAGCGCGTGCTCGGCCTCGACCGCGATGTGGTGTCCGGCCCGGACGTTGAGGTGACCGTCGATGACGATGTCCGCCTCTGCGCGCAGGCGGTGGCCGATCCAGCGCAGCCGCAGCCCGCCGACCTCCCGCACGCCGGGCACCTCGCGCAGAGCGGTCTCGGCCGCGTCGACGAGGGCGGGATCGACGGCGTCCATCACACGGCGGAAGATCTCCCGGGCCGCGTCGCGCAGGACCAGCAGGATCGGCGCGGTGATCAGCAGCCCGACCACCGGGTCGGCGAGCCGCCAGCCCAGTGCGGCGCCGCCGGCGCTGAGGAGCACGGCCAGCGAGGTGTATCCGTCGGTGCGGGCGTGCAGGCCGTCGGCGACCAGCGCGGCCGACCCGATCTGGCGGCCGACCCTGATGCGGTAGCGGGCCACCCACTCGTTCCCGATGAACCCGGTCACGGCCGCAGCCGCGACCACCCACAGGTGCTGCATCTCGCGCGGGTCGACCAGCCGGTCGATGGCGGTCCAGGCGGCGAAGACGGCGGAGGCGGCGATGGTGGCCACGATGACGATGCCCGCCAGGTCCTCGGCGCGGCCGTATCCGTAGGTGAAGCGGCGGGTCGCGGCGCGGCGGCCCAGAAGGAAGGCGATGCCCAGCGGGACGGCGGTCAGGGCATCGGCGGCGTTGTGCACGGTGTCGCCCAGCAGTGCGACCGAACCGGAGATCACGACGACCACCGCCTGCGCGACGGCGGTGACGCCCAGGACGGCCAGGGAGACCCACAGCGCACGCATCCCCCGCGCCGAGGACTCCAGCGCCGCGTCCAGTTTGTCGGCCGACTCGTGGGAGTGCGGCACCAGAAGATGCCCGGCCCGATGCCGCAGCCGGGCGAACTGTCCGCCTTCCTGACCGTGCGCGAGGCCGCCAGGGTGGTGCCCGTCCTGGTGGTCGGGGTGGGTGTGGTGGCCGTGGTCGTGGCTCACGTGTTCCTCCTCGTGCGAGTGCGCCGGGGCGAAGCCGCCCCCGGTGGACACGGGAGCAGCACGCGTCCATTATGTGCATATGAGCGCACGCACGCACCTATCAACTGCGCATGATGCGCACCCGCACAACCCCGGTGAGGAACAGTTCTCCCTCGCCGCCGAGATCCTCGCCCTCCTCGCCGACCGCACCCGACTCACCCTGCTGCACGCCCTCGCCCAGCAGGAAGCGGACGTCACCACACTGACCGAAGCATGCGGCGCCCAGCGCCCCGCCGTCAGCCAGCACCTGGCCCGCCTGCGACTGAGCGGCCTGGTCCGCACCCGCAAGGAAGGCCGCCGCGTCATCTACACCCTGGCCGACGGACACCTGCGCCGCGTCGTGGACGAAGCACTGAACCTGGCCGACCACCAGCTCACCAACCGGCCCGCGCACGACTGAAAGCGCCGAGAGCTTTCCTCGATATGGTCTGTTGCGCCGGCAGTTCGACCTGACCTGGTCGTTGTTCGAGTACCACCTGGAGCGTCTGGAGCCCAGGGATGCCCTGTGGGAGCCGACTGCTGTGTGCCGGACCGTTCGCCGCGAGTTGCGTGTAGCACACCAGGTGGGTGGCTGACGTGGGGGCGCCTGTTCCTGTGCACGGCGTCCGGGCGCGGGATGTGCTGGTGGGTATGACTGCTCAACCCTCAACCCTCAAAACCCGCTACTGCCACCCCGGACCCGGGGGAGGGAGCGGGGCTGTCGTCTGCCGCTTCCCGGGCGATGTCGCTGTCCTGGCCTTCCTGGGACCGGGTGCTGGCCCGGCAGGTGATCGTGCGGCGACTGCTCTCGCTGGACGAGACCGGGACGCTGCAGACGGTGCAAGTCCGTATTGGCTTCGTTCGCTTTCAGCAGCAGCGTTTGTCCGGGACTTTGGGCGTCTGGAGGCCGATGAGCGCGCAAATGTTCACGAGAAATGGTGATCTGGTTGCTGCGGGCAGTTTGGCCGCAGTGCTGGAACAGCTGGCGGCCGAACTCGGTGTCGATCTCACAGCGGTGCCCGGTGACTGGGGCCCGCTCGTTTCGGTCGGCATCGCCTCGTCGATCCCTGAGCGCGAGCCGGTGTCCATTCACATCGGGGCGGAGAGCCGCTGGTTCGGTGTCTCCGGCTGGAGTCGCGGAGCCGAATCCCGACCAAGGCGACGGCTTCGAGTCGGTGCAGTGGCAGATGCCATGGCAGCGAGTTCTGCCCGGCGGCCGTGGGGATGTGGGACGCGTCTTGTCTGCAGGGTCTATCGACTCCGACCTGAGCAAGGGCGTCTATGAACGGCCCGCGGAGTGGTCAGCCGCGGGGTGGTGAACTGGCTGAGGCCGGCTTGTCGGGCCAGGGTGCCCATGGCGACGTGCAGGAGTGGATCGTGCGGATCCCCGCCGTCGCCGAGTCATAGGTCGACATACCAGTCTTCGAACATGGGCAGGGGCGTGCACGTTCGCGTGTACTCACTGAGCACCCGGCCGATCTCATGGGCCGGGACCCTGCTCTTCGCACCCACCTTCCGCCGGCCCCTGAGTCGTCGTGCCGAGTACTGGTCTGCCTCCCGGGCCGTGTCCGGGAGGTGGACGGCATGCTGGCCGGGCGTATCGACGAGGTAGAAGAGCGGCCACGAGCACGGGCTGCACGCCTGATTGCTGTGAGAACGCAGGAAGGCCTTGGCGATGGCTTCGAGCGCGGCGCCGGGTCGGTGCGAAGACGGCGTTCGGCTGTCGGTATCGATCCGGTCCGCGGGTTCTACGGCTTCGTGGGCGCGCCGGCCAGGACTTCCACCTTGCCTGTGTCGAGGGAGTAGTAGGCGCCGGCCACGGCAAGGGTGCCCTTGGCCACGAGCGGGGCCAG
>NZ_JBEYFB010000046.1:0-50491 GCF_040634135.1 Streptomyces sp. NPDC007164 | reverse complement strand
CCGAACCCGCACAGTCACCCTCGCCGCATGACCAAGGCAAACAGCTACAAATCCGATGGCGCAGCCTTGACGAAGGACATAGAGGCACCCCCCCCGCGCCTCACTCCCCGGGCGGCCCCACCACCGAGCGGGCGAAGCCCAGTTCCACCAGGTCCTGGGGGCGCAGCCGCAGCTGGTCGGCCGTGGCGTGCACCTCGTCCGGGGTGCGCTTCAGGATCGCCGCCGCCGGCTCCGGGGCGATGACCGAGAAGTAACTGTCCCGGGTGACATGGGTGTTCCCCGGCGCCGCCAGCGCCAGCGCGCCGCCCGAACCGCCCTCGCCGATCACCAGGGTGGTGACGGGGACCCGGGTCCCCGCTATCGCCGCGAAGGCGTCGGCGATGGCGGCGCCCGCGCCCGCCCGCTCCGCCGCCGCGTCGTTGGCCGCGCCGGGGGTGTCGATCAGGGTGAGCACGGGGACGCCGAGCCGGTCGGCCAGCCGGACCACCCGCGCCGCAGTGCGGTAGCCGGCCGGGCGGGTGGCGGTGCCGCACTGGGCCACGTACGCGATCGGGCGGCCGTCGCGCCGCCCGAAGCCGCAGAGCAGCCCCGGGTCCGTACCCCCGCAGCGGTCGCCGGTGAGCGGGAGCCGGTGGTCGAAGTACGCGTCCAGGTACGCCTCGGCGCGCGGCCTGGCGGGCGAGCGGGCCTGCCGCACCGCGTCCCAGCCGGTCACCGGGAGACCGGTGGCGGACAGGGCGTGGGGGACGGGGGCGGGGAGCGCCGGGGAGTCTGTGCCCCGCAGCGCCCGCAGCCAGTGGGCCACGGTCCCGGGGAGTTCGTCCGGCGGGACGACGGCGTCGATCTGGCCCGCGGCCAGCTGGCCCTCGGCGGTGTACGCGTGGGGGTCCGCGTCCGGCGGCCGGACCCGGGAACCGGCGAACCCGACCTGGGCGCCCGGCAGCGCCAGGATCACATCGGCGCCCGCCCCCAGCGTGGCCCAGCCGCCGCCCGTCGTCGGATCGCGCAGGACCGCGAGCTGGGCGGGGCCCGCCGCCCGCAGCCGGGCCGAGGCACGGGCCACCCGCTGGAGCTGGGTGAGGGCGACCATGCCCTCCTGCATCCGGCTGCCGCCCGTCGCGATGAGCGAGACCAGCGGCAGCGCCCGGACCCGGGCGGCGTCGTACGCGGCCTCCAGCCGGTCCCCGGTGCGCTGCCCCAGCGAACCGCCCAGGAAGCCGAACTCGAACGAGACCAGGACGCAGCGCTGCCCGCCGACGGTGGCGAGGCCGTGCACGACGGACTCCTCCTCGCCGGTCCGGGCGGCGGCGCGGGCCCGGGAGTCCGCGTAGCCGGCCCAGGACAGGGGCCCGTCCCCGGTGCTGTCCGGACCGGGCGCGGTGGTGTCCGCGAACTCCTCGAACTCGGTGGTGACGGCCGCGATCGCCGCTCTCGCGCTCATCCGGTCAGCCATGGAGCGACCGCTTCATGATCTTGCCGAGGTCGTTGCGGGGCAGCGCGTCCAGGTAGCGGACCGTGCGCGGGCGCTTGTGCGGGGACAGCTGGGCGGCCACATGGTCCGCGAGCTCCTGCTCGGACGGCGGCGCCGCCGGGTCGGCCGGCACCACCCAGGCGACGATCCGCTCGCCCAGGTCCGGGTCCGGTTCACCGGTGACGGCGGCCTCGCGGACGCCCGAGTGGTCCAGCAGCGCGTTCTCGATCTCCCCGGCGCCGATCTTGTAACCGCCGCTCTTGATCAGGTCGGTGGCCTTGCGCCCGACGATCCGTACGTAGCCGTCGGCGTCCCGGGTGGCCATGTCCCCGGTGCGGAACCAGCCGTCCTCGGTGAGCGCGGCGGCGGTGGCGTCGGGGCGGTTCAGATAGCCGGTGAAGAGGTTCGGGCCGCGCACCTGGATCTCGCCGATGGTGTCGGGGCCGGTGCCGTCCCCCGGCAGGACGGTGCCGTCCTCCTCGACCAGGCGGAGCTCCACGCCGCGCAGGGGTGCGCCGACCGTACCGGGGCGGGGTTCGCCGTCGGCCCGGACGCCCGTGTTCATCAGGGTCTCCGTCATGCCGTACCGCTCGATGACCCGGCGGCCGGTGGCGGCCGCGATCCGCTCGTGGTCGTGCACCGGCAGCGCGGCCGACCCGGACACCAGCAGCCGGGCACCGGCCAGCGCCTTCGCCAGCCCGTCCGCCCCGGGGCCGTCGAGGGCCTCGGCGAGCCGGTGGTACATCGTCGGTACGCCGAAGAGCATGGTGCCGCCGGACGACAGCTCCCGGGCCACCCCGTCGGTGGAGAACCTGCCCAGATGCCGCACCGAGCCGCCCCGGCGCAGCGGCCCGAGCACGCCCAGGATCAGGCCGTGCACATGGAACAGCGGCAGGGCATGGACGAGCACGTCGTCGCCGGTCCACTGCCAGGCGTCCTCCAGCGCGTCGAGCGAGGCGGCGATCGCCCGCCGGGGCAGGATCGCGCCCTTGGGCGGACCGGTGGTCCCGGAGGTGTAGACGATCAGCGCGGGGGATTCGGGGGACGGCTCGGGGAGCGTGGCGCGGGCGCCCTCCCCGGCCGTGTCGACGTCGATGCGGTCCAGCGCGTCCAGCACCGGCGGGAGCGCGTCGCCCGCCCCGGCCAGCACCGCGGTCGGCTCGCTGTCGGCCACGATGTGGGCGAGTTCGCGCGTCCCCGTCTTCGGGTTGAGCGGAACCGCCGGCACCCCGGCACGCAGCGCGGCCACGACGGCGACCACCGTCTCCGGGGTGGGGGTGGCCCAGACCGCGACCCGCCCCGCCCCGGCGAGACGCCCGGCGAGCGCGGCGGAGGCGGTGACCAACCGGTCGTAGGTCATGGTGTGTTCGCCGAACCGGGTGGCTTCCCGGGTCGAACCGTCATCCGGCACAAACAGAAGAGGAGTCACCCACCGCACCCTATGGGCTGAGCCCCGAAGCGCGGACTCAGTCCCGCTTGAGTCCGCGCGCGGCCGTACGCGCACACGCACGGGCTCAGTCCCGCTTGAGTCCACGCGCGCGGCCGTACGCGTGCACGCGCCGGCTTTCAGTCCCGCTTGAGTCCGCGCATGCGGCCGTACGCGTACACGCACCCCGCCAGTGCCAGGTCCGACAGCAGCATGAAGCCGATCGAGTACGAACCCTTCGCGCTGTAGATCGCGCCCATCACCAGCGGTGGCACGAAGCCGCCCAGGCCGCCCATCGCGCCGACGATCCCGGTCACGCTGCCCACCTTCGCCTGCGGGGTCACCTGCGATACCAGGGCGAAGACGCTGCCGCTCGCGGTGCCCAGGCCCGCGGCCATGCAGAGCAGCGCGATCGTGCCGCCCGGGGCCAGCGGCGGGTCGAAGGCCTGGACGATCGCCATGAGAGCGGCCAGGCCGAGTGCCCCGGCCGTGACCACGGCCGGGTGGACACGGTCCGAGAGCCAGCCGCCGATCGGCCGGAAGACGACCGTGACCAGGGCGAACCCGGCTGCCTTCGTGCCGGCGTCGGTGGGCGACAGGTCGTACCAGGTCTTCAGATACGTGGGGAGGTAGACACCGAACGCGACGATTCCGCCGAAGCCGATCGCGTACAGCGCGGACAGCTCCCAGGTGACCCGCAGCCGTCCGGCGTCGGCCAGCCGGTGGGCGAGCGAGTCGGTCGGCACCGGGCGGCCCGGCCGGTCGCTGACCAGCACCGCGGCCAGTGCCGCGTACACCACGAGCGCCGCCGCGACCACCAGGTACGGCAGGTTTTCGCCGTGCCCGGCGATCCTCGGGGTGAAGTACCCGGACAGCGCGACACCGCCCATGCCCATGCCGAACACCCCGAGCGCGAGGCCTCGTTTGGCGGGCGGGAACCACGAGTTGACCAGCGGGATGCCGATCGCGAACGTGGTGCCGCCCAGGCCCAGCAGAAAGCCCACGGCGAGCATCGCGCCATAGGAGTCCCGTGCCGGGATCAGCAGCAGCACGGGCACGATGGTGAGCGCCGAGACCAGCGGGAACATCAGCCGTGCGCCGTACTTGTCGGTCAGCGCGCCCGCCGGGATCCGGCCCAGCGAACCCACCAGCACCGGCACCGCCACCAGCAGCGACTGCTCGAACGAGCTCAGCCCCAGCCGTTCCTTGTAGTCCCCGGACAGCGGCGCGATCAGATTCCAGGCCCAGAAGGTGAGCCCGAAACCGATCGTGGCCATCAGGAGGTTGCGGTAGGCGGCCGGGGACGGCGCGTCGACCGGGGCGGGGGACTGCTTGACGGCTGTATCCACCCCTTCAGTCAAGGGCGGGCGGGGGCCGCGGGCCTGCCGGAATGAGCCATGCGGGTCACCGGCGACCGGGGGACCGGGTACGGGGGCGGGGTACGGCCGGACGCGACTTGCACAGTCGCGAACCGGAAAAAGCTGCGACAATCGCAGTATGGACCGGCTGGACAGAGAAATCCTCGGCATCCTCCAGGAGGATGCCCGGATCTCGTACCGCGATCTGGGCGTACGGGTCGGGCTCAGCGCCAACGCGGCGGCCGACCGGGTGCGCAGACTGCGCCGCGACGGTGTCATCCGCGGCTTCACCGTGATCATCGACCCGGCCGCCGACACCCGCACCGGCCTCGTCGTCTTCATCGATGTGACGCTGCGCATCGACACGACCAACGAGGTGTTCGAACGGGCGGTGCTCGCCCTGCCCGGCATCACCGAGGTCGTCCATGTGACCGGCGGCCACGACTATCTCGTACGGGCCACCGTCGCCGACACCGCCGCCCTGGACGGGCTGCTGCGCAGGCTGAAGCGGGAGGCCGGGGTCGCCCACTCCAACACCCGGGTCGCGCTCAGAGCGGCGCCTGCCAGGTAACGGTCGGCGAGCGCGAGCCGTCCTCGTCGCGCCCGTCGTCGGCGACCGTCAGCCGGACCGCGGCCCGGCCGTCCGGCAGCTCGGCCGTCGCGTCCACGGCCACCTCGATCGCCGACACCCCGGCCCGCCGGTGCGCGGTCGCGAGCGCGCCGCGCAGCGCGGCGAGCAGCTGCCGGTCCACGGGCTCCCGGACCAGCGCGTCGACCGCCCCGGTGAAGTGCACCGACGGCTGGAAGCCGAGTACGGCGGCGGCGCCCGCGGTCTCCCGCAGCACCTGGCCGCGGAAGGTCGCGGGGGCCTCGGCGGGCGGCTGCTGGAGGGCGAAGATCGCCGTCCGCACCTCCTGAATGGTGGAGTCCAGCTCGTCCACGGCCCTGCCGAGCAGCTCGTCGGTGTCCGGGGCGGCGGCCCTGCGGCGGGTCGACTCCAGCATCATCTCGGTCGCGAACAGCCGCTGGACCACGAGATCGTGCAGATCGCGGGCGATCCGGTCCCGGTCCTCGTACACCGCGAGCTGCTCCCGGTCGTGCCGGGCGTCCGCCAGGACCAGTGCCAGCGCGGCCTGCGAGGCGAACTGGGTGGCGAGCAGCCGGTCCACGGCCGTGTACGGGCGGTCGCCGCGCCGCCGGGGCAGGGCGAGGGTGCCGATCAGCCGCCCGCCGCTCTGCAGCGGCAGCATCATGCTGGGGCCGAAGCGCGAGCGCACATGCGTCGTCATCCGCGGATCGGTCGCCGAGTCCTCGATGAACACCGGCTCCCCGCCCAGCAGTTGGACCAGCACTGCGGAGCCGGGTGCGATGGCCGTACCGACGATCCCGGCCGGGTCGTCGAGCGTGGACGCGGTGACGATCTCCATCCCGCCCTCCTCGTTCGGCTGGAGGATGACCCCCGCGCAGGCGTCGGCGAGTGTCCGGGCCCGTTCGGCGACGGTCATCAGCGCGTCGGCCGCGCTCCCGCCGGTCAGCAGCGCGGTGGTGACGGCGGCCGCCCCCTCGATCCAGCGCTCCCGCTGCCGGGCCGCCGCGTACAGCCGGGCGTTGGCGATCGCGTTCCCGGCCTGCGAGGCCAGCGCGCCGAGCACCGCCGTGTCCGAGTCGGTGAACCCGCCGGTGTGCTTCTCCGTGAGGCACAGGTTGCCGAAGACCTGGCCGTGCACCCGGATCGGCGTCCCGAGGGAGGAGCGCGCCGACGGCCGGCCGGGCGGCGACCCGCCTGTCTCGTCGAGCCCCGAGGTGTACCGCTCGACGATGGTGCCGCGCTCCGGGTCGAGCACGCCGAGCGCGCCGTACCGGGCCCCGGTCAGGGCCGTCGCGGTGTCCACGATCTGCTGGAGCATGGTCCGCAGTTCGAGATCGGAACCGATGCTCAGCACCGCTTCCAGAAGCATCGACAGCGCCGGTTCCGCCGGGGCAGGAGCTGGGCCAGGGGCCAGGGCCGAGGCCGCCGGACCCGCTCCGCACGGTCCCGCGTCCGCTGCCTCGTCGGTCATGCGCCGCACGCCCGCAGTGCTCAGCAGGCCAGCGGGTCGAGGACCATCGGCTCGACCTTTCCGTCCAGCATGGCGCCGAGCCCCAGCACCGCGCAGACGTCCGGCCGCTCCGCGATGTGCACCGGCACGCCCGTCGCGTCCCGCAGCATCTGGTCGAGTCCGGGCAGCAGCGCGCTGCCGCCGACCATCATGATCCCGCAGTCCGCGAGGTCGGCCACCAGATCGGGCGGGCAGTCGCGCAGGATCTTGCCGAGCCCGTCCAGCACCGCGGTGAGCGGGGCGTGGATGGCCTGCTGCACGGCCGCGGTGTCCACATGCACCGAGCGGGCCAGACCGGTCGCCACGTCACGGCCGTGGATCTCGGTCGTGGCGGGCCCCTTCGAGGTCAGGCCGCTGCCGCTGAGCGCCAGCTGAAGCTGGCGCACGGACTGGCTCGGCAGCATCAGCTCATGGTGCTGGCGCAGATACTGGATCACCGCGTGGTCGATGGCGTCGCCGCCCACCGGGATGCGCACGGCGCTGACGATCGAACCGAGCGAGAGCACCGCGATCTGGGTGGTCGCCGCCCCGCACACCATGATCATGGTGGCGGTCGGCTGCTCGACCGGCAGTCCGCAGCCGACGGCCGCCGCGATCAGGGTGTCGACCAGCTCGACCCGCCGGGCGCCGAGCCCGACCATCGTCTCCACGGCGGCCCGCTGGGCGAGCGGATCGCTGTCGTGCGGGGTGCAGGCGGCGGCCCGCAGCCGTGGCTTGCGGCGCAGCTGCCGGCGGAGCTTCTCGCCCAGCAGATGGCGGAGCATGCGCTGGGCCATCTCGATGTCGACGACGGTCCCGCCGGTGACCGGCCGGGCCACCCGGATGTAGTCGGGGGTGCGGCCCGTCATCTGTTCGGCGAGCGCGCCGACGGCGATGAGCGACCCGGTACGGGTGTTCACCGCGGCGACGCTCGGCTCGTCGACGACGAGCCCGAGGCCCTTGACGTACACCCGGGTCCGGGCGGCCCCGAGGTCGACGGCGACATGGCAGCGGCGCAACTGCTCAAGACTGACGGTCACGGCAGGTCTCCCGAGAGCGCGGACGATGGCACCGGCGGCAGCCGGTTCTCTCCCGCAAGCGTGCGCCGTTCGGAGTCCTGGCGCGCGTTGGGATGAGCCGTCGGGGGGACCGGGCTGACGGGCCGACAGAAGAGTGCGGTACGCGGGAATCAGCCCGGCAGCAGCCGCTGGAGTAGCCCCCAGGTGAACTCGGCGACGTACGGCTCGCCCGTGCCCGGCGCGGTGATCGCGAGCGCCCACCGGGTCGGCGCACCGCCCTCCATCGGGCGAGCCGGCGCGAAGGCCCGCGCGACCTCGTCGACCGTGCCCGACCAGGGGCGCAGATCCTCGACCGTACGCAGCTCGGGGCCCGGCGCCCCCGGCGCCCGGACCAGCCACTCGTTCCACACCGCGCCGCCCGGCGCGACCATCACCTCGAACCACAAGTCCGGCCACAGCACTGTCCGCCACCGCAGCGCGTCGCACTCCAGGTCGCCGACGGTACGACGGACGGACGACACGGGCTCACCGAGCACCGAACGGTAACGGCGCAGCGCGCCCCGCCCGCCGGGCGCCCGCACCATGGCCTGCCAGCGGCGGTTGGCCTCGCGCATCTCGGCGAGCGTGGCGCTCAGTTCGTGCCGGGCGTCCTCGACCAGGCCGGGCTGGTGGTCGGCCATCCGGCGCAGCAGGACCAGCTGGAACTCACGGGGGCCGAAGGGGGCGGTCACGGCTTCGACGGTCCCACACCGGGGCCCCGGCCGCCGGACGGCCCCGGCTCGCCGAGCATCCGGCGCAGCAGGTCCCGCAGCATCGCCCGGTCCCCGTCCGACAGCCCGGCCAGCGGCTCCCGGGCGAAGGTGAGCGAATCACGCAGCTGCTGCGCCGTCCGGGCGCCCAGCTCCGTGGGGGCGGCCAGCTTCACCCGCCGGTCGGCCGGATCCGGCCTGCGCTCCACCAGGCCGCGGGTCTCCAGCCGGTCGACGATGCCGGTGATGTTCGACGGCTCGCACTTCAGCTTCTGGGCGATCCTGCGCATGGGCATCGGCTCCCGCGAGAGCAGCCCGAGCACCCGCGCCTGCGCACCCGTGAGCGAGTGGGCCGCCGCCGCCTCGTCGTACTCCTCGTAGTAGCGCGCCACGACGGTACCGATGAGCTCGACGACTTCGAGGGTCAGGGGGTCTGTGCGGGAGGTGGCCATGACACCCAGGATAGCCGGTTGCTTGACAACATGAAATATTCAGGAGCATGGTTGTTTCACCACCTGAAGTATTTCGCTCCCCCTGGTGCGGCCCCCACCGCCCGGCCGGAGTTTCCCCCACCTCGTAGGACATTGAGGAGAACCCGAGCCCATGTCAGCAGCACTTCCCACGTCCGGCCGTGAATGGCACCTCGTCGCCCGCCCCCACGGCTGGCCGAAGGCCGAGGATTTCGCGCTGCGTGAGGTCCCGGTCACCGCTCCCGGCGAGGGCCGGGTCCTCGTCCGCAACCTGCACTTCTCGGTCGACCCCTACATGCGGGGCCGGATGAACGACGTGAAGTCGTACACCCCGCCCTTCAAGCTCGACCACCCCATGGACGGCGGAGCGGTCGGCGAGGTCATCGCCTCGAACGCCGACGGCCTCGCGGTCGGCGACCACGTCATGCACGGTCTCGGCTGGCGCGAGTACGCGGACGTCCCGGCCAAGCACGCCGTGAAGGTCGACCCCTCGCTCGCCCCGCTCTCCGCCTACCTCGGCGTGCTCGGCATGACCGGGCTCACCGCCTACGCGGGCCTCTTCGACGTCGCCTCCTTCAAGCCGGGCGACGCCGTCTTCGTCTCCGGCGCGGCCGGCGCGGTCGGCAGCCAGGTCGGCCAGATGGCCAGGATCAAGGGCGCCTCCCGGGTCATCGGCTCGGCCGGCTCCGACGAGAAGGTCAAGCTCCTCGTCGAGGAGTACGGCTTCGACGCCGCCTTCAACTACAAGAACGGCCCGGTCGCCGATCAGCTGCGCGAGGCCGCCCCCGACGGCATCGACGTCTACTTCGACAACGTCGGCGGCGAGCACCTCGAAGCGGCGATCTCCTCGCTCAATCTGCACGGCCGCGTCACCGTCTGCGGAATGATCGCCCAGTACAACGCGACCGAGCCGACCCCCGGCCCGCGCAACCTCGCCCTCGTCATCGGCAAGCGGCTGCGCATCCAGGGCATGCTCGTCGGCGACCACGTCGACCTCCAGCCGCAGTTCGTCCAGGAGGTCGCCGGCTGGCTGGCCTCGGGCGAGCTGAAGTACAACGAGACCTTCGTCGAGGGCATCGAGAACGGCTTCGAGGCCTTCCTCGGCCTGCTGCGCGGCGAGAACACCGGAAAGATGATCGTCTCCCTCGCCTGACAGCCGCCCCGGCACCCCCATTAGGCTCATCCACAGGCCGCCGCGATCGTGGGCGCGAGTCGCGGCGCACAGCAGGAGGAATCCTCAGCATGACCATTCAGGACATAACCGTTGCCTACACCGCCGTCGCCACCGCCGAGAACGGCCGTGACGGCCGCGTCTCGTCCGACGACGGCAACCTCGACGTCGTCGTCAACCCGCCGAAGGCCATGGGCGGAAGCGGCGCGGGCACCAACCCGGAGCAGCTCTTCGCGGCCGGCTACAGCGCCTGCTTCCAGGGCGCGCTGGGCGTCGTCGCCCGCCAGGAGAAGGCGGACATCACCGGCTCCACGGTGACCGCCGAGGTCTCCATCGGCAAGACGGCCGAGGGCGGCTTCGGCCTGGAGGTGGCGATCAGCGCCACCATCCCGAACGTCGACACCGCCACCGCGCAGTCGCTCGTCGAGAAGGCCCACCAGGTGTGCCCGTACTCGAACGCCACCCGTGGAAACATCAAGGTCGAGCTGTCGGTCGCCTGACCGGCCGTCCGCGACAGCCGAAGGGCCGCACTCCCGAACGGGGTGCGGCCCTTCGCCGCCGCCGGTCGCGGCAACGGCCGCCGACCATTGGGGACAAACCGTCCGGCGGGCCGCGCCCCGCCCCAACTCCCAGGTCAAGGGCCCCCTTCGCCACCAGTACGCTGACGCCATGCGTGATCTGGGTGCGGGCTTCGGCTACTTGATAAAGGGACAGCGCTGGGTCGGCCGGCACGGCCGCTGGTTCGGCTTCGGGCTGCTGCCCGGACTCATCACACTCGTGCTGTACGCGGGCGCCCTGATCGGCCTCGGCCACGGCGCGGACGACCTCGTGGACTGGGCGACCCCGTTCGCCGACGACTGGTCCTCGCCCTGGCTCGGGCTGCTCCGCAACACCCTGACCGTGCTGGTCTTCGGCCTCGGACTCTTCCTCGCCGTGATCACCTTCACCGCCGTGACCCTGCTGGTCGGCCAGCCCTTCTACGAGTCGCTCTCCGAGCAGGTCGACCGCACCGAGGGCGGTGAGGTCCCCGAGTCCGGGCTGCCGCTCTGGCGGGAGCTGTGGATCTCCGCCCGCGACAGCGTCCGCATCCTGGTACGGGTGGGGCTCTACGCGCTGCTGCTCTTCGCCCTCGGATTCATCCCGGTTCTCGGCCAGACCGTCGTCCCCGTGCTCGGCTTCTGCGTCACCGGCTACTTCCTCGCCGAGGAGCTCACCGCCGTCGCGCTCCAGCGCCGCGGCATGGCGCTGCGCGACCGGCTCGCGCTGCTGCGCGGCCGACGGCTGCTGACCCTCGGCTTCGGCGTACCGCTGGGGCTCGCCTTCCTGGTCCCGTTCGTCGCCGTGTTCCTGATGCCGGGTGCCGTCGCCGGAGCGACCCTGCTGGCGCGCGAACTGGTCGCGCCCGCCGAGGACGAGGACGAGGACGACACCCCGGCCCCGTACACCCTCGACAAGGACTGAGGAGAACATCCGCCCATGACCGAGCTCATCGCCGTTGCCGTCATCACCGTCCTCGCCGTCATCAGCCCGGGTGCGGACTTCGCGATGGTCATCCGCAACAGCTACCTCTACGGCCGTGCGACGGGGCTCATGGCCGCCGCCGGGGTCGCCGCCGGCGTCCTCGTCCACGTCACGTACACGATGCTCGGCGTCGGGCTGCTGATCGCCTCGTCGACCGCCCTGTTCACCGCGATCAAGCTGGTCGGCGCGGGCTATCTCGTCTACATCGGCCTGCGGACCTTCTTCGCCCGCGGCGACCTCGACGTCGATCTGGAGTCCAAGCCGCAGCTGACGCGGCTCGGGGCCCTGCGCACCGGCTTCCTCACCAACGCGCTGAACCCCAAGACCACACTCTTCGTCGTGTCGACCTTCACCCAGGTCGTCGGGCCCGACACCGCTCTGTGGCAGCAGGCCGGCTACGGACTGTTCATGTCCGCCGCCCACTTCGGCTGGTTCGCTTTGGTCGCACTGTTCTTCTCGAACTCGCGGCTGCGCACCTCGATGCTGAAGTGGCAGAAGGCCCTCAACCGGGGCATCGGATCCGTGCTCGTCGGACTGGGCGTCACCCTGGGCCTGGCCCGCTGAGCGACGCCCGCCGGACCCGGGTCAGCTGCTGTGCACCTCCAGCGCCGACCTGACCGCCGACTCCAGCGCCCCCTCGATCCAGGCCGGCTTGACCGAGGTGTGGTCGCCGGCGAAGTGCAGCGGCCCCTCGGCCGTCCGCACATCGGCGAGGAGTTCGGTGTGCTGGCCCGGCAGCAGCACCGAGGCCTCGCCGTACGCGTACTGGTCGCGCATCCACGACTGGGTGGCCCCGGCCCCCGTGTAGAACACCTCGATGCGCTGCCCGTACACGTCCTGCACCCCGCCGAGCGTGTGCGGGTAGCGCTCGTCGTCGTCCAGCGAGTCCCACTTCAGGGCGTCGTCGGCCCAGCTGTACGAGGCGAGGAGGACACCGCCCCTGCTGCCCTCGACCGGGTGGGAGGGCTGGTAGACGAAGCGGTTGGCGTTGTCGGTGACCGATCCGCCGCCGATGACGTGGGCCGCCTCGGGCTGGTTGCGGGCGGTGGCCCGGGAGGCCGCGTAGTGCACCCGCTGGTTGGGGGTGATGTGGCCGGGCGGTACGGAGGGGTGCGCGCCGAGCAGCGAACCGTCGGCCGGTGCCCTGCCCAGCCGGTAGTCGTCGTACAGACCCGGCCTGACCTTCTCCAGCTCGGTCTTCCAGTCCTTCTCCTCGAACTCCCACCAGCGGCGGCTGAATTCGAGCAGCACCTTGGTCGCCGCGTCGTAGTGGATCTCGGTGATCGCGCGCCGCTTTCCGTACGAGAGCGCGGGCGCGACGGGGATGTGGCGCAGCCCGGAGAACGGCACGGTGACGATCGCCCGGTCACCGGTGAACTTCTGCCGCACCAGCGGCTTTCCGTCGCGGCCCTCGGAGACCGTCTCGACCTCGACGCCGTCGGGTCCGTAACTGATCCTGGTGGCCCGGCGGTCCAGCCGCACCATGTCCTTGACCCGCTTGTACATCGCGTCGGCCAGGGTGGCCGTGCCGTCCGGCAGCTCGTAGAACGCGGTGTCCGGGCTGATCAGTGCGGCCCCGATGAAGCTGTGCACGAAGGCGAGATGGAGGCGGGAGGTGAGGTTCTCGACCGTGCCGATGAGGTCGATGGTGCGCTCGTCGAGCTTGGCCGCCTCGGTCAGGAAGCGGAACATCGACCAGTGCCCGTACTTCTGGATCACCCGGGCCCAGCCCTCGACGAGCTCCCGGCCCTCCTTGCCCTCGAACTCCTGCCGTACGGGCTTGAAGGCGTCCCGCACGATCGCCGCGGCGGTCTTGTTCTCGAACTCGGCGGGGACCCCGAACGAGCGGTTGACCGCCTGGGGCCTGACCGCGTAGTCGGCCTTGCGCATCCGGACGCCGTTGACGTGGATCCAGGTGCGGTTGACGGGCTTGCCCTCGGCGTCGACGTCCACCAGGTAGAAGGGGCGGCGCTTCAGGCCGAAGCTGTCCATGAGGCCGGTGACCAGCGGATGGCTGTCGGGGATGCGCATCGCGCCGGCCTCGGCGTACTGGTTCGGGTCCGCGAACGGCGTCCTGGCGTTCTCGTGGCCGCCCTTGCGGAAGGTCTTGATCCGGCCGCCGACGCGGTTGCCGTTGGCCTCGATGACGGTGACGGTGTGCCCGGCTTCGTGGAGCAGATGGGCGGCGGTGAGCCCGGCCGGTCCGGCGCCGACGATCAGCACCTTCTTGGGAGCCTTGCCGCTGCGCGGCAGGCCCTTGGACAGCAGGATGTCCCGGTAGCGGGGGACCAGCGGCCGGTCCTGTTCGTCGTATACGAGGACGGCGCGGGCGACGGCCAGGCAGGCGTCCCAGTCGGAGCCGGTGGCCGCGGGGGCGAGCGCGGCACCGGAAGCGGTGGCGGATCCGGCGGCGGCGGGCGCCGCGGCTCGCGCGGTGCCGGAAGCGGCGGTGACGGCCAACGCGGCGGCACCGGCGGTGGCGCCGGTGATCAGGGTGCGGCGGGAGGGCAGGCCGGAGGAGGTTCCGGTGGGCTCGGTAGTCATGCGGCAACCCTGCGGCGCAGGCAAGGGTGCTCTGTGCCCGAACGCGCGTAGACCACCCTGAAATCACCCGCAGGGGGCGCGAGTTGATCGCGTTCCGCCCCGTGTCGCCGCAGGTCATGTCATGATTGCGGGTTCTTCGCGGTCTCTTGTTCCGGCGGCCGCAACAGCGCCAGGAAGTCCCCGAACGCCGCGGGCATGTCCACCGAGTCCGGGTCCAGCAGCCACTGGTACTGGAGCCCGTCCATCACCGCCACCAGCAGCGGCGCCGCACGCTCCGGGGTCAGTCCGCCCGGCAGCCGTTCGCCGTACTCCGCGCGCAGTATCGCCGCCATGCTCGCCCGGACCTGGGTGTAGCGGCGGGTGAAGAACTCCCGCGCGGGATGCCCCTCCGTCACGCTCTCGCCCAGCAGCGCCGAGAACGTCTGGACGATGCCGGGCCGCATCGCGTTGTACTCCACCAGCGAGGCCAGCAGCTCGATCCGCCAGACCCCGTCGCTCCGGGTGCCGCCCCCGGTGTCCCACTGGTCGCGCTCCTCCAGCACGGCGACGAGCAGCGCGTCCTTGGTCGGGAAGTAGTGCAGCAGCCCCTGCTGGCTGAGGCCGACCCGCTCGGCGACGGCGCTCAGCGAGGCGCCGCGATAGCCGCGCTCGGCGATCACTTCGAGGGCGGCCCGGACGATCTCCGCCCGGCGCTCCGTACTTCTGGCCCGCACCATCGCCCCGGCCCCTTTCGGCGCTCCATCGGTCCCGCACAGGGACCGTACGCCATCGCTCGAAATCACGGAATGGTAACGAAACCTACTGGTCTACCTGCGGTGGGGTCAGTATGGAGGTATTCAGTCCAGAATCCGACCAGGAGGCACGGCCGTGGCAGACGCGTCCACACCCACCAACCCCGATGCGGTCCGCGAGGCCGTGGTCGACGCGGCGCTCGCCGCGCTGGGGCTCGACGACAAGGCGCGACTCCTGGCCGGCCAGGACATGTGGTCGCTGCCCGCGCTCCCGGAGATCGGGCTGCGGTCCCTGGTGATGTCCGACGGGCCGATCGGGGTCCGGGGCGTCGCCTGGAGCGCCGACGACCCGTCCGTCGCACTGCCCTCGCCCACCGCGCTGGCCGCGACCTGGGACCCGGCCCTGGCCCGCCGGGCCGGCCGGCTGCTCGCCCAGGAGGCCCACCGCAAGGGGGTGCACGTCCTCCTCGCCCCGACCGTGAACCTCCACCGGTCCCCGCTCGGCGGGCGCCACTTCGAGACGTACAGCGAGGACCCGTACCTCACCGGCGAGATCGGCACCGGCTATGTGCTCGGGGTGCAGGACGGCGGGGTCGGCACGACCGTCAAGCACTTCGTCGCCAACGACGCCGAGACCGACCGCTTCACCGTCGACAACATCGTCTCCCCGCGCACCCTGCGCGAGATCTACCTCGCCCCGTTCGAGCGGATCGTCAGGAACGCCCACCCCTGGGGCATCATGTCGGCCTACAACCGGGTCAACGGCTCCACCATGACCGAGCACCACTACCTCCAGAACGCGGTGCTGCGCGGCGAATGGGGCTTCGACGGCTACATCGTCTCCGACTGGCTGGCCGCCCGCTCCACCGTCGCCGCAGCGGACGGCGGCCTCGACGTCGCGATGCCCGGACCGAAGACGGTGTACGGCAAGGCGCTCGCCGACGCCGTGCGGGCGGGCGAGGTCGAGGAGTCCGTCGTCGACGGCGCCGTACGCAATGTGCTGCGGCTGGCCGCCCGCGTCGGCATCCTGGACGGTGCCCCGCCGGTCGTCGACGAGGCCGCCCGCCCCGACGACGTCGACGGTGACGCGCTGGCCCGCGAGATCGCCCGCCGCTCCTTCGTGCTGGTGCGCAACGAACGCGCCGCCCTTCCGATCGACCCGGCGGCCGTCCGCAGGCTCGCGGTCAGCGGGGCGCTCGCCCGGGACGCCCGGGTCCTCGGCGGCGGCTCCGCCCAGGTCTTCCCGCACCACATCGTCACCCCGCTCGACGGCCTCCTCGCCGCCCTCCCCGGGGACGTCGTCGACTACCGGACCGGCGCCGACCCGAACACCGAACTCACCCCCGCCGAGAAGGGCTTCGAGGTCAGGGCCGTCTGCTACGACGAGGCCGGCACCGTCATCGGCACCGCGCCGCTGCGGGGCGGCACCGTCCAGTGGATCGGCGACGACCTCCCCGAGGGCGTCACCCGCGCCACGCTGCACAGCGTCGAGATCACCGGCACCTTCGTCCCGCGCGACAGTGGCGAGCACGTCTTCGGCACGCGCGGCACCGGCGCGCTCACCCTCACCGTCGCGGGCGAGACCCTGTACGACGAGATCCACCGGGTCGTCGGATCCGCCGACCCGGGCGAGGCCTTCTTCGGCAACCCGCTGGAGCGCGGCCGGATCACCCTCACCGCGGGCGAACCCGTCGAGGTCTCGCTGCGGCAGGTCCCCGAGACCCTGGGCGACGACCAGCCGGTCCTCGGCGTCTCGTTCTCGCTCTGCCACCTCGGCCCGCGCCGCGACCCGCAGGAGCTGATCGCCGAGGCCGTCGAGGCGGCCCGCGCCGCGGACACCGCGATCGTGGTCGTCGGCACCACCGAACGCGTCGAGTCCGAGGGCTTCGACCGCACCGACCTGAGGCTCCCGGGCCACCAGGACGACCTGGTCCATGCCGTCGCCGCCGCCAACCCGAACACCGTCGTGATCGTCAACTCCGGCTCCCCGGTGGAGCTTCCGTGGCGTGACGAGGTCGCCGCGGTCCTGCTCGGCTGGTTCCCCGGCCAGGAGGCCGGCCACGCCCTGGCGGACGTCCTGCTCGGCGCGGACGAACCGGGCGGCCGCCTCCCCACCACCTGGCCCGCCGCGCTCGCCGACGTCCCGGTGCTCAACACCACCCCCACCGACGGTGAACTCCACTACGACGAGGGCGTCTTCGTCGGCTACCGGGCCTGGGAGAAGGCCGGCACCGCACCGGCCTACCCCTTCGGCCACGGACTCGGCTACACCACCTGGGAGTACGAGAGCCTGGCGGCCGGCCCGGACTCCGTCACCGTCCGCGTCCGCAACACCGGCACCCGGCCCGGCGCCGAGACCGTCCAGATCTACCTGGCGCCCCGGGACGACACCGCCGACCGCCCGGCCCGCCGGCTGGCCGGCTTCGCACGGGTCGAGGCGGCCCCCGGCGAGAGCGCCGAGGCGGTGATCGCGCTGGAACGGCGCGCCTACGAGATCTGGGACGAGGAGGCGTACGACTGGGTCCTCGTCCCCGGCACGTACGAGGTGCAGGCGGCCCATTCGCTCGGTGACGTGCGCCGGACGGCCACCGTGGACATCAGGGAATAGCGGGCCGGCGGCAGGGGCGCGGGACGCCGCCCCGTACCCCTGCCGCGCCGTCAGCGCACCCCGAACCCGTACACGGTCGTCGAGACGAACTCCTCGCCCGGCCGCAGCACCGTGCTCGGGAACGCGGGCCGGTTCGGGGAGTCGGGGAAGTGCTGGGTCTCCAGCGCGATCCCGGCGCACGGTCCGAACGGCCGCCCGTCGAAGTGGTCCGCCGTGTACAGCTGGAGCCCCGGCTCCGTCGTGGTCACGCTCAGCACGCGCCCCGAGGCCGCGTCGTACAGCTCGGCCGCCGGACCCGGGCCCGCCCCGTCCAGCACGAAGTTGTGGTCGTAGCCCGCGCCGACCGGCACCGGCTCACGGAAGTCGAACCGGGTGCCGTCCACCAGCAGGAACTCGCCCGTGGGCAGCGATTCTTCGTCCGCCGGGGTGATCCGCCCGGCCGCGATCCGCAGCGTCTGCCCGAGCGCGCTGCCGCTGCCGGCGCCCGCGAGGTTCCAGTACGTGTGGTTCGTCAGGTTCAGCACCGTCGGCGCGTCGGTCGTCGCCCGGTACGTGATCCGCAGCGCCCCGCCCTCGTCCAGGGTGTAGGCCGCCGACACCGTCAGACGGCCCGGGAAGCCCTCCTCGCCGTCCTCGGAGACCAGCGACAGCTCGACACCGTCCGCCACCTCCCGGGCCCGCCACACGCGCTTGTCGAAGCCGCCGGCCCCGCCGTGCACCTGGTTGCGCCCCTCGTTGGCCGTCAACCGGTGCGTGTGCCCGTCCAGCTCGAAACGGGCCCCGCCGATCCGGTTCGCGTACCGCCCGACCAGCGCGCCGAAATACGGTCCCGAGAACTCCTGGTACCCGGCGAGATCCGGCAGCCCGAGCGCGACACCGGCCCGCACCCCGTCCCGGTCCGGCACCTCGACCGACTGCACGGTGCCGCCGTACGTCAGCACCCGCACCCGTGTGCCGTCCCGCTCCAGCGTCCAGCGGTGCACCGGGGTGCCCTCCGCGAGGGTGCCGAACTCTTCCGTACGCATCGCCGTGCCCGGACCAGTGACCATGATCACGGAGCCTACGCGGGGGGCCGGGCCGCGGTGACATTGCGGTAGGCGATCTCCGCCAGCCGCGCCTGCCCGTCGCGCCCCGGATGGAACCAGTCCCACTGGCTGAGCTGCTCGCCGGTGAACGGGTAGTCGAAGACCGCCCCGCCGTCGTAGCGGCAGCGCGGGTCCTTCGCGCAGACCTCCCGGAGCACCTCGTTGTACGCCACGACCCGCTCCTGCACCGATGCCCGCCGGGCCTTCGCGGGCGCGCCCATGTCGTCCGCGTCGCCCAGCATCGACCGGCAGATCCCCAGCTTCCAGATCTGCTTGCCCAGCGCGTTCCCGCGCCCCGTCGACCAGAGCCGCTTGAGATCCGGCACGCTCGACACGTACACCTGCGCCTTGGACGCCCCGGCACGAAGTTGACGCATCGACGCCTCGAACGAGGCACGGAAATCAGCCACCGGGGTCATGTGCCGGGCCGAGTCCCGGCAGGCGTCGTTGGCGCCGATCATCACCGTCACCAGATCCGGCTTCTTCTTCGCCGCCGTCGCCATCTGCTCCGGCAACTGCGCGATCCTGGCGCCCGTCTCGGCGTGGTTCCAGCTGCGCGAGGAGGCCCCCGACGCACCGAGCAGCCGCACGGCCAGGCTGCGCACCCCGCTGTCGGTGCCGGTCGCCCAGGAGACCTCCGGGCAGTCCGCCAGCACCGAACAGGCGTCGAAGCCGCGGGTGATGGAGTCGCCGACGGCGGCCACCGAACCCGGTTCGCGGTCCCAGACCGGCCCCGGCCTGGCTGACGGCTGTGCGGCCGCCCCCTTCGTCGTCCCCTCCCGGCCGGAGTCGCAGCCGGTCAGAACGGCCGTACCGAGCAACGAGACCGCCGCCAGGACGGCGGCCGCGGTACGCGAACGGCGGCGGGCGGAACGATCCTGCATCCCTTGGTCCCCTCGGTCATGCCCCCGGCAACCCCTGGTGGCACCGGTCGGAAGGCCCGGACGCCCCGGCGGGTGAAAGCTGAGCGAATGATGGGCCCGGGACCGACCGTACGTCACACCTGGGCCCCCGCCGCGCGGTAGCTTTTCCTCGTCGAACCAGCGGCGCGTTCCCCCGCCCGGCTCCACTCGGGTGGCTTTCCGGAAATCACATCACGTCACTTACTGTCCCTTTTCAGGAGCTTCACCCCGATGCTGTTTACTGATGACAACCTCGGGATCCGGCCGAGAAGAGACGGTACGGGCGCGAGGCCGCTGGGGAAGGCGAACTTCGTCCCACACTGGAGGTCCCGGTGACGACACGTGGAGTTCTGTACGTTCACTCCGCACCGCGCGCGCTCTGCCCCCATGTCGAATGGGCGATGGGGGGCGTCCTCGGCGTGCGGGTCCAGCTCGACTGGATCAGACAGCCCGCCGCACCCGGCACCTGGCGCGCCGAGTTCTCCTGGCAGGCCCGCCCCGGCACGGCGTCCAAGCTCGCCTCGGCGCTGCGGGGCTGGGACCTGCTGCGCTTCGAGGTGACGGCGGAGCCGAGCCCCACCTCGGAGGGCGAGCGCTACAGTTCCACGCCCGGCCTCGGCATCTTCCACGCCGTCACCGGCATGCACGGCGACATCCTGGTGCCCGAGGACCGGCTGCGGGCCGCGCTGGCCCGCTCCGTGCGGGGCGAGAGCGACCTGGAGGCCGAGATCGCCAAACTGCTCGGCAAGCCCTGGGACGACGAGCTGGAGTCCTTCCGCCACGCGGGCGAGGGCGCACCGGTGCGGTGGCTGCACCAGGTGGTGTAATTCCGGCCTCACCGGCGTTCGAGGCGCGGGGTCCGGGGCGGAGCCCCGGGAATGCCCCGCGCGACGTGCGATGCCGCCTCCCCCCGCAGGGGAAGGCGGCATCGTCGTACCGGGGCTGCGGACCGCAGGTCAGACGCTGCGGAACGCCAGGACCACGTTGTGCCCGCCGAACCCGAACGAGTTGTTGATCGCGGCGATCGAACCCTCCGGCAGCGGACGCGGCTCGTCGCGCACGATGTCCGCCTCCACGGCCTCGTCGAGGTGCTCGACGTTGATCGTCGGAGGGGCCATCCGGTGGTGCAGCGCCAGGACCGTCGCGACGGTCTCGATGCCGCCGGCGCCACCGAGGAGGTGACCGGTCATCGACTTCGTCGCGGAGATCGCGACATGGTCCAGGTCGTCGCCCAGGACCTTGCGCAGCGCCTTCAGCTCCGCGACGTCGCCCTGCGGGGTCGAGGTGGCGTGCGCGTTGAGGTGCACGACCTCGGACGGCTTGAGGTCCGTCTGGTCCAGCAGGTTCTGCATCGCGGCGGCGATGCCGCGCCCGGTCGGCTCGGGCTGCGCGATGTGGTGGGCGTCCGCGGACAGGCCCTGGCCCAGCACCTCGCAGTAGACCTTGGCGCCACGCTTCGCGGCGTGCTCCGCGGACTCCAGGACGACGACCCCGGCACCCTCGCCGAGCACGAAGCCGTCACGGCCGGTGTCGTACGGGCGGGAGGCCTTCTGGGGCTCCTCGTTGTTCTTGGACATCGCCATCATGTTGGCGAACGCGGCGATCGGCAGCGGGTGGATCGCCGCCTCGGTGCCACCGGCGAGGACCACATCGGCACGGCCGGTGCGGATCATCTCGACGGCGTACCCGATCGCCTCGGCGCCCGAGGCGCAGGCGGAGACCGGGGTGTGCACGCCGGCCTGGGCGTTGACCTCCAGGCCTACGTTGGCCGCCGGGCCGTTGGGCATGAGCATCGGCACGGTGTGCGGGGAGACGCGGCGTACGCCCTTCTCCTTGAGCACGTCGTACTGGTCGAGCAGGGTGATCACGCCGCCGATGCCGGAGGCGATGACCGAACCCAGCCGGTCGGGCTGGATCTTCTCGTCCTCGCCGGCCTTGCCGGTGAAACCGGCGTCCGCCCAGGCCTCACGGGCCGCGATCAGCGCGAACTGCGCCGAGCGGTCCAGCTTGCGGGCGAGCGGGCGGGGCAGGACGTCGCCCGGGTCGACGGCCGCGAGGGCGGCGATCCGGACGGGCAGTTCGGCGAAACGTTCGCCCTCGAGAGGCTTGACGCCGGAACGACCGGCCATCAGACCTTCCCAGGTCGACGCCGAGTCGCCACCCAGCGGAGTGGTTGCGCCGATACCGGTGACGACCACGGTGCGATTGGTCGAGTTCACTGGAAAATCTTCTCCACGTGTAGAGGGTCGTGAATCAGCGGCGCCACCGCCGGGTGGCGACACAGGAGCCGGGCTGATCAGGCCTGGTGCTTGAGGATGTAGTCGGTGGCGTCGCCGACCGTCTTGAGGTTCTTGACGTCGTCGTCGGGGATCTTGACGTCGAAGCGCTCCTCGGCGGCGACGACGACCTCGACCATGGACAGCGAGTCGACGTCCAGGTCGTCGGTGAAGGACTTGTCCAGCTGGACGTCCTCGACCGGGATCCCGGCGATCTCGTTGACGATCTCTGCGAGACCGCTGAGGATCTCTTCCTGAGTGGCGGCCATGATGGCTCCTTCGGTATTTATCTACAGGGTTCGGACGTCCGGGCCGAAACGGCCTGGTGTGCCTAGGGGAGGGTAACGACCGTCGCGGCGTAGACGAGACCCGCCCCGAAGCCGATGACGAGCGCGGTGTCGCCGCTCTTCGCCTGCCCGGTCGCCAGGAGCCGCTCCATAGCGAGCGGGATCGAGGCGGCGGAGGTGTTGCCGGTGGTCTCCACGTCGCGGGCGACGATGACGTTCTCCGGCAGCTTCAGGGTCTTCACCATCGAGTCGATGATCCGCATGTTGGCCTGGTGCGGAATGAAGACGTCCAGGTCTTCCGGGGAGATCCCGGCCGCGTCCAGCGCCTGCTGGGCGACCTTCGCCATCTCGAAGACGGCCCAGCGGAACACCGCCTGGCCCTCCTGGGTGATGGCCGGGAACTTCTCCGGACGCTCGGCGTGGAACTCGTCCCACGCCACGGTCTGCTTGATGGTCTCGGACTTGTCGCCCTCGGAGCCCCACACGGTCGGGCCTATGGCGGGCACCTTGGAGGGGCCGACGATGACCGCACCGGCGCCGTCACCGAACAGGAAGGCCGTCGCGCGGTCCTCCTTGTCGGTGAGGTCGCTGAGCCGCTCCACGCCGATGACCAGCACGTACTCCGCGGAACCCTCGACGACCATGCCCTTGGCCAGGGTCAGACCGTAGCCGAAGCCCGCGCAGCCGGCCGAGATGTCGAAGGCGGCGGGCCTGCCCGTGCCGACCTTGTGGGCGATCTCGGTCGCGATGGCCGGGGTCTGCTTGAAGTGCGAGACGGTGGAGACGATCACGGCGCCGATCTGCTCGGGCGTGATGCCGGCGTCCGCGATGGCCTTGCCGGACGCCTCCACGGACATCGCGGCCACGGTCTCCTCCTCGGAGGCCCAGTGGCGGGTGGCGATGCCGGAGCGCGAACGGATCCACTCGTCGGACGAGTCGATCGTTTCGAGGATCACCTCGTTGGGCACGACCCGGGTCGGGCGGTAGCCGCCGACACCCATGATCCGTGCGTACGGGGCGCCCTGGCTGGGCTTGATCTTCGACATTCTCTCGGGCTCCTTAGGCGCCGGCGTGCTCGGAGATGAGCGCGCGGGCCGCGTCGAGGTCGTCGGGGGTCTTGAGCGCGAGCGTCTTCACACCGGGCAGCGCGCGCTTGGCGAGGCCCGTGAGGGTCCCGCCGGGACATGCCTCGATGAGAGCGGTGACGCCCAGCTCCTTGAAGGTCTCCATGCACAGGTCCCAGCGGACCGGGTTGGCCACCTGGCCGACCAGCCGGGAGAGGACCTCGTCGCCCGTGGCGACGGCCTGCCCGTCGGCGTTCGAGACATATGTCACGGCCGGGTCGGCGGGCTTCAGCTCCGCGGCGGCCTCGCGCAGCCGGTCGACGGCGGGGGCCATGTGGCTCGTGTGGAAGGCTCCGGCGACCTTGAGGGGCACCACGCGGCGCACACCCTCGGGCATGTCCTCCAGCAGCGCGGCGATCTGCGCCGCGGTGCCCGCGGCCACGATCTGCCCGGCCCCGTTGACGTTCGCCGGGGTCAGCCCGAGCTTCTCCAGGTGCGCGACCGACACGTCCGGGTCGCCGCCCAGCAGCGCCGCCATGCCGGTCTCGGTGACCGCGGCGGCCTCGGCCATGGCGAGCCCGCGGGTCCGTACGAGACGCAGCGCGGCCTCGTCGCCGATGACTCCGGCGAAGACGGCAGCGGTGATCTCGCCAACGCTGTGACCTGCTACGACGTCCGGCGACGCGTCGAGCGCGGCGGCGGAGAGCAGACCGGCGGCCACCAGCAGCGGCTGCGCCACCGAGGTGTCACGGATCTCGTCCGCGTCGGCCTTGGTGCCGTAGCGGACGAGGTCGAGCCCGATGGCGTCGGACCACGCCGCGATGCGGTCGGTGGCACCGGGGAGATCGAGCCAGGGAGTCAGGAAGCCGGGCGTCTGAGCGCCTTGGCCGGGAGCGACGAGTACGAGCACCCTCACACTCTCTCTTGTGAACGGTCCCGAACACCCGTGGGGACAGGGACGAAGAACCGTATGGGGAATTGTTGATGTCCGACAAAAGTCTAGGACTGAGGATCTCTCGCGGCCAAGCGCCCCAGAATCAGGGCGATCCGCAGCGTGAACGCCGAGCGGACGTCGGACGGTGACCATCCGGTGACGTCTGTCACACGTCGGAGCCGGTAGCGCACGGTGTTCGGGTGGACGAAGAGCATCCTGGCCGCGCCTTCCAGACTGCTCGCCTGTTCCAGATAGACACTCAGTGTTTCCAGGAGCGCGGAGCCCGCTTCCTCCAGCGGTCTGTAGATCTCCTCCACCAATTGGTCCCGTGCGGCGGGGTCGCCCGCCATCGCGCGCTCCGGCAGCAGATCGTCGGCGAGCACCGGCCTGGGGGCGTCCTGCCAGGCGCCGCACGCCTTCAGCCCGGCGGCGGCGGCCTGCGCGGACCGGGTGGCCGCCAGCAGGTCGGGCACCACGGGGCCGGCGACGACGGGGCCCGCCGCGTACGGGCCGATCAGCGCCTTCGCGACGTGCAGCGGGTTGTCACTGCCGCCCGCGATGACGACCAGGCGGTTGCCGAGGACCCCGGTCAGGACCTGGAGCTTGGCGTGCCGGGCGGCCCGCCGGATCGCCTCCACGGTCAGCTCGCTGTCGCCGTCCGGGGCCGTACCGAGCACCACGCACACATGCTCGGGGGAGTTCCAGCCGAGCGCCGCGGCGCGCGACACGGCGCCCTCGTCGGCCTCGCCGGACAGCACCGCGTTGACCACGAGGGACTCCAGCCGGGCGTCCCAGGCGCCGCGCGCCTCGGCGGCCTGCGCGTACACCTGGGCGGTCGCGAAGGCGATCTCCCGGGCGTAGACGAGCAGTGCCTCGCGCAGCACCGACTCGTCGCCGGGCGCCGCGACCTCCTCGATCGCGGCCTCCATGACCTCGATCGTGGTACGCACCATCTCGACGGTCTGCCGCAGGGTGATCGCCCGGGTCAGCTCGCGCGGAGCCGTGCCGAAGACATCGGTGGAGATGGCCTGCGGGGTCTCCGGGTGACGGAACCACTCGGTGAACGCCGCGATACCGGCCTGGGCCACCAGTCCGATCCAGGACCGGTTCTCCGGTGGCATCGCCCGGTACCACGGCAGCGACTCGTCCATGCGGGCGATCGCGTTCGCGGCGAGCCGGCCGGAGGACTGCTCCAGCCGTTTCAGGGTCGCGGCATGCAGGTGGGCGGCGTTCGCAGCGGGCTGCTCAGGATCGGGTCGGGGCACGGAGACAAGATTGCCTTATCGGGCGACCGGCACGGGCGGCCGGGGCGACCGCGGGTCGTACCGGCGGGTAGCGCCGCGGCTGGATTCTCCGCGCTCCTGGTCGTACCGACCGGTAGTGGCCGGGGGATCCGGCCGCGCGCCGGCCCGGTTACCGTGGGCGGGTGATTTCCGTACACCGCGCCGAGGACCGCTTCACGGGCGGGGACCAGGACGCCGGCATCCTGACCCGGCACGCCTTCTCCTTCGGCAGCTTCTACGACCCGGACAATCTGCGCTTCGGTGCGATCATGGCCTGCAACTCGGAGCGGCTGGCGCCCGGCGCGGGCTTCGACGAACACCCGCACAGCCATACGGAGATCGTCACCTGGGTGGTCGAGGGCGAGCTGACCCACCGGGACTCCGCCGGTCACGCCACGGTCGTACGGGCCGGTGACCTCCAGCACCTCAGCGCCGCGTCCGGCGTACGTCACGTCGAACGCAACGACGGCGACGCCCCGCTGACGTTCATCCAGATGTGGCTCGCGCCGCTCGAACCGGGCGGCGACCCCTCGTACACGATCGTCCCCGGCCTCACCGACGACGCCCCCTATGCCCTCCCGGCGGCCGGTGCGACGCTGCGGGTGCGCCGCCTGGGCGCGGGGGAGCGGGCGGCGGTACCGGACGCGGCGCGGGTGTACGTCCATGTGGTGTCCGGAGGTGTACGGATCGGCGACGAGCGGGGCGAGGAGTTGGAGCCGGGCGACTCGGCACGGATCACCGGCGAGGCGGGGCTGGAGCTGGTGGCGGAGGGGGCGGCCGAGGTGCTGATCTGGGAACTGTCGGCCTGAACTACCGGCCGCCGTCCCGGTGCCACATCGACCACATCGGCGGCCCGGACCGGAACGTCATCTCCTCGTGCACGGCGAAGCCGTGCCGCTGGTAGAAGGTGAGATTGCGGCGGTTGCTGGACTCCAGGAAGACCGGCCGCCCGTCCGCGTCCGCCCGCTCCAGCAGCCCGCCGAGCACCTGGGCCCCGCGCCCCGTGCCGCGCGCGTCCGCGCGGGTGCCGATGTACTCGACGTACCAGTGCTCGGGACCGGCCGGGTGGCGGTGCTCCATGGCGAACAACCGGGCGGCGGTACGCGGGAGTTGCCCCCTCGCCGCGCGCACGAGCGGCCTCGCGTTGCGCAGCAGGTACGTCACCGGCAGCTTCCACTCACCGGGCTCCGCCCACACCGCCGCGACCGTGCGCTCCGGGTCGGTCCACACCCGGCCGGCCGGGACCTGCTGGGCCAGATGCGCGGTGAACAGCAGCCGCAGCCGCCGGTCCCGGTCGCGCGGCATCAGCCAGGACCAGACGGGGTCCTCGGCGTAGGCACTGGCGAGCACGGCGGCGAGCGCGGGGACATCGGCGGCGGTGGCGCGGACTATGTCTGCCATGGCCGTGGAGAGTAGCGGGTGTTGGGAGCGGAAGGGGCCCGGGCCGACCATCGGTCGGCCCGGGCCCCCTAGGCGCAGGTCCTGCGGTGACGTCAGCGGAGCCCGTCCACGAAGCGCTGCCAGGCGTCGGCCCCGATGGTCAGGACGGGTCCGCCCGGGTTCTTGCTGTCGCGGACCGGCACGGCGCAGGGGAGGCCGTCGACCACCTCGACGCACTCGCCACCGGTGTTTCCGCTGTAACTGGACTTACGCCACCGCGCGTTCTTCAGGTCGTGGCCGGTCTCCATAACACTCCTCCATCACGCGGGTGATCAGCGCCGCGGACTCCTCGACGGAGAGGGCCGTGGCCTGCAAATGAGCGTAACGGAGCGCGGCTTCCCTGACAGTGTCAGGGCTGGCGGTCATATGACCGGAGATCACATCCTCCGTGTAGACGATGTCGGGGTCTTCGTCGAAGCGCATGGTGGTGAACGACCCGGCCAGGCTTGCGTGTTCACCGGCTGCGAAGGGCAGCACCTGGATCCGCATCCAGCGGTGATCGGTGAACTCCAACAAGCGGAGCAGTTGCCTCCGCATTACGTCGTTGCCACCGACCGGCCGACGGAGCGCGGCTTCGTCGAGGACGGCCCAGGCGAATGGGGGCCGCTCCCGCTCCAGGATGCGCTGGCGCTCGATCCGGGCCGCCACCTGGTTCTCCAGGTCGTCCGGCATGCCGGTGGCCAGCACCGCCCGCGCGTACTCCTCCGTCTGCAGCAGTCCGTACACCACCTGCGACTGGTACGTGGAGATGTACGTGGCCTTGGCCTCCATGTCCGCGTACGGCTGGAACCAGGCGGGCAGTTGGCTGCGCAGGACGAGGCCGATCAGCCGGGAGAACATCCCGCCCGTGCCGAGTGCCGCGTCCACCCGCTCGGAGAAGTCGCGGGTGGGGAGCTTCTTCGTGGTCTCGATCTGGCCGATCAGGGAGCCGGTGCAGAAGATGATCTCGCCGAGCTGCCCCTGCTTGAGGCAGGCCGCTTCTCTCTGACGACGTAACTCCCAGCCGTAGTAGTCCAGTGGGGAAGCGCTCGGGTCGAGTGTCTGGATGTTGGCCACGGCGGGGCACCTCCGGCGTTCAACGCCTCGCGGCGTTCGTTTCCGTACGTAGCCGAGCGTAATCAAACCGCTGCACCCTGGTGACATGAATCACGTAATTGCCTCGCCGTCGGTCGGCGCGGAACCGACCTATCACGCCGACTTCGCGGTGGGCGAGCACTCCGCCCGGCATCTGCGCCGCATCCTGCGTCTCTACCTCAGGGGTTGGGGACTCCTGGACGTGGCCGACGCGGCGGAGCTGGCACTGACCGAGCTGATCGCGAACGTTGTGCGGCACGTGCCCGGCCGTCGCTGCCAGACGTTCATCCTCCTGCTCCCGGCCGGGGGTGTGCGGGTGGAGGTCGCGGACGGCTGCCCCGAGGTGCCGAGGATGGTCGTGGGGGGCGAACTCGACGAGGGCGGGCGTGGGCTGGTGCTGGTCGACGCCGTCACCGACAAGTGGGGCGTGGAGCCGCGCCCGGACGGCCGGGGCAAGGCGGTGTGGTTCGAGTGCCTGGCCACCGCCGGGACGGCGGACGAGGCGATCTCTCTCAGTGACCGGAGCGGATTTCCGCGAGGACCGCGTCCGTGAACGACGGCCACACCTCGGCCGCCCACGGGCCGAAGGCCCGGTCGGTCAGCGCGACGCACGCCAGGCCCGCGACCGGGTCGACCCACAGGAACGTCCCCGACTGTCCGAAGTGCCCGAAGGTCGCGGGGGAGGATGAACTGCCCGTCCAGTGCGGGGACTTGGAGTCCCGGATTTCGAAGCCGAGGCCCCAGTCGTTGGGGTTCTGGTGCCCGTAGCCCGGCAGCACGCCCTTCAGGCCGGGGTGTACGACGGTCTGCGCGGCCAGCACCGTACGCGGGTCGAGCAGGCGCGGCGCCTGCACCTCGGCCGCGAATCGGACGAGGTCGTCGACGGTCGAGACGCCGTCCTTGGCGGGCGAGCCGTCGATCGTGGTCGCCGTCATCCCGAGGGGTTCCAGCACGGCCTGGCGGACGTACTCCGGGAACGGGATGTCGGTGGCCTTGGCGATGTGGTCGCCGAGCACCTCGAAGCCCGCGTTGGAGTAGAGCCGGCGGGTGCCGGGCGCGGCGGTCGTCCGGTGCTCGTCGAAGGCGAGCCCGCTGGTGTGCGCGAGCAGGTGCCGGACGGTGGAGCCGTCGGGCCCGGCCGGTTCGTCCAGCTCGACCGCGCCCTCCTCGTACGCCACCAGCGCCGCGTAGGCCGTGATCGGCTTGGTGACGGAGGCGAGCGGGAAACGGTGCGCGGTCGGGCCGTGCGTGCCGAGAACGGTGCCGTCCGCTCGTACGACGGCAGCCGCCGCGGTGGGGACGGGCCAGTTGTCGATCATCGCCAGGCTCTGCATGCGTACGAGCCTAACTGATCGTTTCAGAATGAGATCAGTGTGGTGGTTTGGTGGTTGGGTGTTGGGTTGGCGGGATCTGGTGGGGTATGTGCCGACCTTGTGTCTGATGGCCTGTGGGGGCGCATGGCCCCGCCGCTGCCAGTTCCCCCATGCTCAAGTCACGTTGGTGGCAAGGCGTTTGACTTCCCGCAGGGTGGGGGCGGTCTCGATGCTCTGGATGCCGGGGAGCCGGCCGATGCGCCGGTCGATGTAGTCGTACAGGTCGGCCGGGTCGCGGAAGATGCCGTTGGCGACCAGGTTGGACGTGCCGGTGATGGCTGCGGCGAAAGCGATCTGCGAGTGGGTGGCGAGGGCTTCCCCCACGATGCGCAGGTGCGCGGGGGTGACGTTCAGCCAGATCCGGGTGGCCATGTGGTAGCCGAGGAGCTGCGGATCGAAATCGACAGAGAGATTCAGGGCACCCTCGCCGCGGAGGCGGTCCAGGTGGCGCTGGACGCTGGAGGGGGAGCGGCCGACGGCAGCGGCGAGTTCGGGCAGTGTCGCACGGCCGTCCCGGGCCAGCTCGGCGAAGAGGATGTGGTCGGTTGCGTCCAAGCTGAGCGGGGCGGTGGTGGACGCGCCGGAATCCACCGCGGCCGCGGTGCCCTCCGGCTCGAACCGGGTGGCGTGCCAGGTGCTGGTCGCACCGACGAAGATGCGCATCATGCAGTGAGCGCTGACCGAGAGCACCCGCGGGGTACGGGGGAGTTTCTCCAGCAGCAGTGCGTTGCGTTCCTCGGCTGTACGCGCGTTGAGCGCGCAGTAGAGCTCGGTGCCGCCGGAGGCGAGGGTGACCCAGCTGGTGTCGGGACGGCGGGCGAGGGCTCCGGCGATGGTCCCGGCGGCGTCCGGGGTGCAGTGCAGGCGCAACAGCCACCGGGTCAGGCCCAGACGGGAGGAGACGGGCTGGCCGATGATGCGCAGGCCGAGGGCGCGCAGTCGTTGATAGCGGCGGGCAACGGTGCGTTCGGAGACACCGCGGTCTCGCGCGATGCGGCTGAAAGGGGCGCGGCCGTCGAGCTGGAGGGCCCGGAGCAGGTGCTGGTCGAGGTCGTCCATGGTGTCGTGATCCACCGGTACACCTCGTTCCTTCGCCGGATGATCCCGCTTTCAAGCGTACGGCTTGGGCCGGAGCGGGACGGACCTGGATGGTGACCAGGTCGTTGTCCGCCCGGTGTGGGAGTAGGGAATATATGCGTATCTGGGGGCCGTTGGCCGCCGTCTGCCTGGGCACGTTCATGTTGCTCGTCGACGTCACGATCGTGCTGGTGGCGCTGCCTGCCATGTCGGAGTCGCTGGGCTCGTCGCTGTCCCAACTGCAATGGGTGGCCGACGGCTACGCGCTCGCGGTGGCGGCCGCACTGCTGGGCGCCGGGATGCTGGCCGACCTTCACGGCCGGCGCCGGATGTACGCGGGCGGACTGGTCGTCTTCGCCCTGGCGTCGGTCGCCTGTGCGCTGTCGCCGGGCATGGCCGTACTGATCGCCGCCCGCATCGTGCAGGGACTGGGCGCTGCGGCGATGTTCACGACCACGCTGTCCCTGATCAGCACCCTGTACTCGGGGCGCCGCCTGGCTCTGGCCTTCGGTACCTGGGCGGCCGTCGCCGCCAGTGCTTCCGCGCTGGGACCGATCCTGGGCGGCCTGCTCACCCAGACCCTGGACTGGCGGTGGATCTTCTACGTCAACGTTCCCGTCACCGCGATCGCCCTGGCCATGACCCTCCGCTACATCCCCCGCACCGCACCACCGGTGCGGGACACCTCACGGCGCCTGGACGTCCCCGGCCTGGTGCTGTTCGCCATCGGTGCGGGTGGGTCCGTCCACGCCCTGACCGAGGCACACGTCCAAGGGTGGGGATCGGCAGGGACACTGGTGCCACTGGGAGCGGCACTGGGCGCATTCGTCGCCTTCCTGCGCGTACAACAACGCCGCCGGCACCCGCTGCTGGACCTGTCGCTGTTCCGCCGGCCCGCGTTCACCGCCGCGATGCTCACGATCGCGGTCGGCGAGGGCACCGTCTACGGAATCATGCCGTACACCTCGCTGTGGCTGCAGTCCGTGCAGCACCTCTCGCCGCTCGCCGCCGGTCTGGTCGTGCTGCCGCACGCCGCGGCTGCCGCATCAGTGGCAGTGCTGGGCGCACGCCGGAGACGCAGACCCTCCCCCCGCCTGGGCGCCTCCCTCGGGCTGGCGCTCGCCGGGCTCGGGGTCGGCGCCGAGGCCTTCCTGGGACCCGGGTCGGGCTGGCCCGTCCTGGTGGGGGGCCTGGCCCTGAGCGGGGTCGGCATGGGCCTGATCTTCCAGGTCGCCGCAGCCCTGGCGCTGGGCTCCGTCCCGGCCGAGCACGCGGGTACCGCCAGCGGCACGTACAGCACCTTCGAACAGCTCGGCTACGCCTTCGGAGTAGCTGCCTTCGGCGCCCTGGCCGTCTCCACCATGACCACATCCCTCCACGGCGAGGTCACCGATCCCGCCGTCACCGCGCAGACCCTCTCCGGCGGCGGCGCCGACAGCCTCCTGGCCCACACCCCGGCCACACAGCGCGCCGGTCTGGAACACACACTCCATGCCGTGTTCGCCACCGGGCACAACACCCTCGCGCTCACCGCCGGTGCCGTGGCCCTGGCCGGAGCCGCTCTCGTGCTGTGGCTGACCCGACAGCCCCGGGAAGTACGCCCAACAGCCGCAGGTGGCACCACCACTGACACCCAGCCGGCCACAGCCGCACCCGAATGAGCCCGGCGGCAACCGGGCCCCCGCCGGACGGTCTGCGACACAACGCGCGGAGCGAACCTGCCCTGACCCACGAGGAGATCGCCACATTCCCACCGGCCGTCTTCGGCATCACCCGCATCCCGGCCCCGACCATCGACGTCAAAGAAGGACCCACCATGGCCACCACCCCGATTCCCGTCATCGACCTCAGCCGCTGGACATCGGAACACAGCGCGGACCGGGAACGGCTCGCCGCTCAGGTCGACCACTCCCTGCAGTCCACCGGCTTCCTGCTGGTGACCGGACACGGCATCGAACCGGATCTGCCCGGCCAAGTACGCGCCGCGGCACACGACTTCTTCCACCTGCCCCAGGCCGCCAAGGAGCACTATGACCAGAACCGACGTGGCTGGATCGGCCGGGAAAGGGTGACCACCGCCCGCTCCGAAGGCACCCACACCCCGCCGGACCTGCTGGAGGTCTGGTCGTGCGCCGTCGATTCCTCCGCACGGCCCGGCAACGCACAGCAGATGCCCCACGACTGGCCCGACGAAGCCCCCACCCTGCGCCCGCTCGTCACCGCGTACACCGACCGGATGCGTGCCCTGGCCGACACACTCCTCGAAGTCATGGCGACCGGGCTGCGCCGGCCGGCCGACTTCTTCACCCGCCACACCACGCGCCCGCACTGGGACTTCACGATCAACTGGTACCCGGCAGCCCACGAAACCGGCACCGCCGCCCCCGGCCAGTTCCGCGTCGGACCGCACACCGACTTCGGCCTCATCACCCTCCTGAACCGGCAGCCGGGCAAGGGCGGCCTTCAGATCCACGACGACGAAGCCGGCTGGCAGGACGCCCCCTACGAGCCCGGCGCCTACACGCTCAACATCGGTGACCTCATGGCCCGCTGGAGCGGAGACCGCTGGCGCTCCGGCCGCCACCGCGTTCTGCCGCCGCCCGCCGAGGCACCGCAGGAAGAACTCACCTCACTGGTGTACTTTCACGCCTGCGCGCCCCACACCGACATCACCTCGCTGCCGGCACCTCTCGGCCGCAGGCCCTACAGCCCCGTACGCGCCGGGGACTACCTCCAGGACAAGATGCGAACCATCCTCGGCTGACCCCGCCCGGGTACCCGCCGGCCCAACGCTGCGCCGTCGACCGGCCGCCCGGTTGCCGGCCGATGACCGCGCTGCTCTGCGGGGCATCGTTCACGTGCTGTGCGGGAGCGCGAGCCGGCGGGAGGTCCCCGCAGAGCTGGTGGGCTGCGGCGGGGTGACAGCAGGCGCCGGGCGGTCTGCCGGAACCCGGTGCTCGTCGAAGGCGAGCCCGCTGGTGTGCGCGAGCAGGTGCCGGACGGTGGAGCCCTGGGGCCCGGCCGGTTCGTCCAGCTCGACCGCGCCCTCCTCGTACGCCACCAGCGCCGCGTAGGCCGTGATCGGCTTGGTGACGGAGGCGAGCGGGAAACGGTGCGTGGTCGGGCCGTGCGTGCCGAGAACGGTGCCGTCCGCTCGTACGACGGCAGCCGCCGCGGCGGGGACGGGCCAGTTGTCGGTCATCGCCAGGCTCTGCATGCGCACGAGCCTGGCGGGCGGGGGCGTCGGACCCTCGGCCGACCGGGTCACCCGATCCGCGCGGGGGTCGGCAGTACGCGCGGTCGACCGCGACCTGCCGGACCGGGAAAGCCTTCGTCGGCCGCTGCGGCGAAGTGGGCGACGAACTCGGCTCCGCTGTCGTCGCCGATCGCCTGCGGGACCTCACGGACGCATACAACCAGATAGGGCCTCTTTTACGGATCCTGCTGGACGCGCGAGGCCGGGTATCCCTCCCCTTACCCCTAGGGGGCGTGGTGTTCACCCGCTCCCGCCCGGACGCCGACGACACGGCGCTCGGCCGCGTCGTCGGCGCTGCGGCCGCCAGTGCCGTTGCCGCGCTGCGGGCCGGGGTGTCCACGGCGTGACTGCCGGCAGGTGGTCGGTCGGCCGCCGACCCGGAGAGATGAACGACGAGGAGCGGGACTCCAGCAGGACGGCGGTGCGTCGTCCTACTCCACAAGTCGGATCATGAGCCCATCCCCGCGCCGTACAGGCACGAGTGGGGACGAACTGAGACTGGAGGCGATCCGAGAAACTGATTCTGTACAGAGGACTGGCATGGCTCTACGAGGCGCTCGAACGATTTCCGTGCTGACGGTCGGCGCGGTGACGACCGTGATGGCAGCGCTCACCCCCGTGACGGCGTTCGCGGCGGGGGATCCGCTCCAGCAGTACGCGCAGCAGAAACTCCGTTGGGAACGCTGCGACACGGGCGGCCCGGCGGCCCTGGAGTGCGCGAAGGTCAAGGTGCCGCTGGACTACAGCGCCCCCGGGGGGCGGAAGATCGACCTCGCGGTATCGCGGATCAAGGCGGGCGGCGCGAAGGAGCGGCGCGGCGTGCTGCTGATGAATCCCGGGGGGCCGGGCGTTCCGGGGCTGACCATGCCCGCGGAGATGGAACCGCTGCTGCCGGCGCAGGTACGAGAGCGGTTCGACCTGATCGGCTTCGACCCGCGCGGGGTCGGGCAGAGCGCGCCGGTCGGCTGCGACCTGACGGACGAGGAACAGGCCCTCCAGCACCCCTACACCGCGGGGACGTTCGCGAAGGACGTGGCCTGGGCCCGGACAGTGGCCGACAAGTGCTGGGCCAAGGCGGGGGACGTGCTGCCGCACATCACCAGCCGCAACACGGCCCGGGACATGGATGTCGTCCGGGCGGCACTGGGAGAGAAGAAGATCTCCTACTTCGGGTACTCGTACGGCACCTACCTGGGCGCCGTCTACACGCAGATGTTCCCCCGGCGTTCGGACCGGTTCGTGCTCGACAGCGCGCTCGATCCGACGCTCGCGTGGCGCGGGCTGTTCCGGGGATGGTCGGCGGGGGCCGAACTCGCCTTCACGCGGTGGACCGAGTGGGCCGCCGCACGCAACGCCACGTACGGGCTCGGCCCGACTCCGGCGGAGGTCCGGAAGACGTACTGGGAGCTCATCGCCCACGCCGACCGCACGCCCGTCCCGACGGAGGGTGGGGCGCTCAGCGGCGGCGCCATCCGTTCCGCGTACAACGCGTTCGTCCACGTCGAGGCCGTCACCCCGTGGATCGTCGGGTTGAAGGCTGCGGCCGAGGGCGGACCGCCCGCGCCGGCCACGCCGGCCGCGTCGGCAGCCCCGGCCGGATCGGCGGCCCCCGGCTCCGCCCCGGTCCGGTCCGCCGACGCGGGGGCGTTCACTGCTGACGTTCCCGCGGACAACGCGTCCGCCGTCGTATGGGCCGTCTTCTGCGGCGACACCCGCAGCTGGCCGCGCAACCCCGAGCAGTACCGCCGGGACGTGATCCGGGACCGAGCCACGTACCCGCTGGCCGGCGACCTGGGGGCCAACATCCAGCCGTGCGCGTTCTGGAAGTCGGCGGCACGCGAGCCGGCCACCGTGGTGAACAACCACGTCAACGCGCTGATCGTGCAGAACCAGTGGGACCCGCAGGCCACGCTGGCCATGGCGCAGGGCATGCGTCGGGCGCTGCACGGTGCGCGGATGATCACGGTGACCGGCGGTGAGGGCCACGGCGTGGTGGTGGCCGGCCCGTCCTGTGCGGATGCCGACGTCACGCAGTACCTGACCACGGGGCGGCTGCCCGCGAAGGACCTGACCTGCGGCGACTAGTTGGGATACAACAAGGCGCCTCGTGGCGCGCATGCGGCGTTCGACGGTACTGCGCTGCTTGTACTGCGCTGCTTGTACGACTCGCGGTCGAATGGCCGACGGCCTGCCTTGTCGGGCCGTCGGCCCCCTGCGGAGCCGACGCCCATCCCGCGCAAGCGTAGTGAGAGGCGCTGAGGAAGATCACGGCTCCAGCCCCGATCCAGAGGATCGATGCCCCAGAACGGTACCCATTGACGGCAAGGCCGAGCAGCACGGACGTCCTCAGTCATCCGGAGCCGACACGCGCCGCCGCCGACGGTCCGCTCTCCCGTCCCGAGTAGCGGCAACGTCGGCCTCGGACCCGCGAATCACCGACCGCGCTTGCTTAGAGTGCACTCAAAGGTTCTAGCGTGGAGGGCATGACGGTGACGGAGAGCACTTCAGCGAAGGTGGACACCTGCGCCACGGCCCCGCAGGCGCCCACGCGCCCCGAGGGTCAGGACCGGTACACCATCAGTGAGGTCGCGGCCTTCACCGGGCTCACCGCGCACACCCTGCGCTGGTACGAGCGGATCGGGCTGATGCCGCACGTCGACCGGTCCCACACCGGCCAGCGCCGCTTCACCAACCGTGACCTGGACTGGCTGGCCTTCGTCGGCAAGCTGCGGCTGACCGGGATGCCGGTGGCCGACATGGTCCGGTACGCGGAGCTGCTGCGCGAGGGCGAGCACACCTTCGAGGAGCGGCAGGAGCTGCTGGAGGCGACCCGCCGCGACGTGCGGACGCGGATCGCGGAGCTCCAGGACACCCTCGCCGTGCTCGACCACAAGATCGACTTCTATGCGGGCGCCCGACGGGCGCCGGAAAGGCCCAGTGCCTGATGACTGACGACAAGATCACCACCGTGGAGCTCGGCGACGGCGGACCGCAGGTCGGCGTGCAGGGGCTCGGCTGCATGGGCATGAGCGAGTTCTACGGCGACACGGACGAATCTGCCGCCCGCGAGACGCTGGAGACGGCCCTGGCGGCCGGCGTCACCCTCTTCGACACCGCGGATGTGTACGGCCTCGGCGCCAACGAGACCTTCCTCGCCCCGTTCGTCGGGGCGCACCGGGACGAGATCACCCTCGCCACGAAGTTCGCCATCGAGCGCAGGGACGACGACCCGCACTACCGGGGCGTGCGCAACGACCCCGCGTACATCCGCAAGGCCGTCGAGAACAGCCTGCGCCGGCTGGGCACCGACGTCATCGACCTCTACTACATGCACCGCCGCGACCCGGCCGTCCCGCTCGCCGAGTCCGTCGGAGCGATGGCCGAGCTGATCCAGCAGGGCAAGGTCAAGCAGCTCGGGCTGAGCGAGGTGACCGGCGCGGAGCTGCGCGAGGCGCACGCGGTGCACCCGATCGCCGCCCTCCAGTCCGAGTGGTCGCTCTTCAGCCGGGACATCGAGCGCAGCGCCGTACCGGCCGCCGTCGAGCTCGGGGTGACCGTCGTGCCGTACTCGCCGCTCGGCCGGGGCTTCCTGACCGGGGCGTTCGCGGACGCGGCCAAGGAGCTGTCGGAGGGCGACTTCCGCAGGTTCCAGCCCCGCTTCACCGGTGACAACGCGAAGAGGAACGCCGCCCTGCTGGAGCCCGTCCACAAGATCGCGGCGGCACACGGGGCGTCGGCCGCGCAGGTGGCGCTCGCCTGGGTGCAGCAGCGGGCCCAGGTGCACGGGCTGACCGTGGTGCCGATCCCGGGCACCCGCAAGAGCAGTCGGCTGCTGGAGAACGTGGCCGCCACCCGGATCGTCCTGACCGCCGAGGAGCTGGCGCAGCTGGAGCCGATCGCGGGGCAGGTGGCGGGAGACCGCTACCCGGACATGAGCTCGACGTCCGCGGCGCGCGAGTAGTCCGGCCGCCCGGGGCCACCGCACCCCGTGGCCCCGGGTTCCGGTGCCGTGGTGGATGATGGCATCGACCTGCGGTACGGCACGTTTATACGAGGGGTGCGCCCATGCTGTTTGTTGCAATTATTTCCATTGTGATAATCGGGGGTTCTATTTCCTACATCGTTCGTCTCTTCATGCGCGACCACAAGATCCGGTGGGAGGGCCGGGACATCCTGGCCGTGGTCGAGGACGTGCGATACCTCGGTTCGAACGACGGCGGATCCTCCAACATCAAGTACCGGCTCTCCTGGACCGAGGACGGTGTGACCAAGGAGGTGGAAGGCAGGGACACGGTTTCCGCCTTCTACTCGTCGAGGCTGCAAAAGGGCTGCGAGATCGACATCAAGTACCTGGACGACAACAACATCCGCTTCGTCTTCGACAAGTAGAGCGAGTCGAGAACGGCGTCACCCCTCGCCCGGCACCACCACCCCCGCCTCGTACGCGAAGATCACCGCCTGTGCCCGGTCCCGCAGGTCCAGCTTGGCCAGCACCCGGCCGATATGCGTCTTCACGGTCTGCTCGGCCAGTACCAGCTTCCCCGCGATCTCCTGGTTGGACAGGCCCCGCGCGATCAGCTCCAGCACCTCCGTCTCGCGCGGGGTCAGCCCGTTCAGCCGCAGCGACTGGCCGCTCCGGGTGGCCCCGGTCGGGCCCTGCCGGGCGAAGTCCGCGATCAGACGGCGCGTCACGGACGGCGCGAGCAGCGCCTCGCCCGCCGCGACCACCCGCACCGCCGAGATCAGGTCGGCCGGCGGCGCATCCTTCAGCAGGAAGCCGGACGCCCCGGCGCGCAGCGCCTCGTACACGTAGTCGTCCACGTCGAACGTGGTGAGCATCAGGACCTTCGGCCGGTGCACCACCCCCACCGGCGGGTTCAGCAGCTCACGGGCCGCCGCCAGGCCGTCCATCTCCGGCATCCGGACATCCATCAGCACCACGTCCGGACGGGTGCCGCGGCCGACCTCGACGCCCCGGCGCCCGTCCGGCGCCTCGCCGACCACATCGATGTCGCTCTGCGCCGACAGCAGCGCCGCGAAGCCCGCCCGCACCATGGCCTGGTCGTCGACGATGATCACGCGAATGGTCAAGAGTCCTCCGGGGCCGGCGGCACGACAGGGGTCAGGGGCAGCCGCGCCGCCACCCGGAAGCCGCCGTCGGGCAGCGGTCCGGTGTCGAGCGTGCCGCCGGTCAACCGTACGCGCTCCCGCATACCGACCAGTCCATGCCCCGTGCCGGACGCCTCCAGCGGCGAATCGGGCTGCCGCGCCCGGTCGTTGACCACCAGGACGGTCAGGTGCGCGCCGTCGGAGCTGACCGATATCCGGGTCCGCGCACCGGGGGCGTGGCGGATCACGTTGGCCAGGGCCTCCTGCACGATCCGGTACGCCGACACATCCACCGCCTGCGGTACGTCCGGCAGCCGGGCCGGCACCGACAGCTCGGCCGGCAGCCCCGCCCGCACCGTCGCCTCCACCAGCTGCTGCACCCGGTCGAGCCCCGGCTGCGGTGCCCGCTCGCCCTCCGTGCCGTCGCTGCGCAGCACCGTCAGCAGCCGCCGCATCTCCGTCAGCGACTCCCGTGCGCTCGCCGCGATCGCGGCGAACTCCTCGTGCGCCTCCTCGGGCAGCCCGCCGATCCGGTAGGGCGCGGAGTCGGCCTGCACCGTGATCACGGACATGTGGTGCGCGACCACGTCGTGCAGCTCACGGGCGATCCTGGCGCGCTCCTCCAGCAGCGTGCGCTGCGCCCGCTCGGCCTCGCTGATGGTCTCCTGCTCGGCGAGCCGGCGCTGTGCGTCGCCCCGCTCCCGTATCACCGCACCGATCACCATGAACACCGCTCCGAGCGCCGGGAGCAGGCCCGCGGTGCCGTTGCTGCGGTCCGTGCCGCCCAGATGCAGGACCAGGCTCGCCACGGCGGTCAGCGCCCAGACGGAGACCACGGTCCGGCGGGTCTCGCGCAGGGCCACCGCCAGCATCACGAAGAGGTAGGCGATCAGTGTCGGCGGCGGCCACGGCCAGATGGCCATCAGCGGTTCCTGGTACTGCAGCAGTACCAGCGCCCCCACGATGTCGGCGGGGAAGATGATCCACCACGCCTGCAACGGGCGGTGTGCCAGCATCAGCAGCGGCGCGGTCTGGGCGACGGTCAGCAGGCCCGCCAGTCCCTCGGCCATGCTGTATTCGTTGATCAGCACATTGAGCGTGACCGGGACGAAGATCGCCCCGAGGGCGAACACGACCACGTACGGCAGCAGCCTCCGCCACCGTTTGCGCGCGCCCGCCAGCGGGGGGACCGGGGGATGGGACGGGTGGGCGAGACCGTGGGCGATCTCGCGCAGATTGCGGCGGGCGGCGCTCACCAGCCCATCGGCGGCGGGCGGCGGGCGCGGCGGCGCCTCGGGCGGAACGTACGGCGGGGTGGTCGTCATGGCCGCAGCAGCCTAAGCAGCGGCCCGGCCCGGTGGCGTCATACCAGGGGCCGGTCCGCCTCTCATACGGAGGTACTGCCGGCCCGGTCCGCCGGACAGGCGCTACAGCTCGGCGAGCAGCTGGGCCTTCTTGGCGCTGAACTCGTCGTCCGTCACCAGACCGGCCCGGTGCAGCTCCCCGAGGTGCCGGATCCGCTCCGCGATGTCCGCCGGGTCGCGCCGTCCGGCGCCCGCCAGGACGGCGGCGGGCGCGACGGCAGCTGAATGGTTCCTGCGCACCGATTCCAGCACGGCCGCGGCGAACGGCAGCGACTCGTGGACCGGTCCGTAGCCGAGGCCGAAGATCACCGCGGCCGGGTCCTGATCGGCCCGGGTGGGGCGGGCCGCGACCGGCTGCGGGCCGTGCGCCGCGCCCGGCTCCGCGACCGGGCCCGGACCACTGCTCCGGGCCGGCCCCTCGCCCGCGCCCGGTCCCGGGACCGCGGTCTCCAGGCCCCTCGGCACCAGCCGCAGATAGCCCTCGAAGGCCTCCGGCGAGCGCCACTCGACACCGCTCAGCTCCGTCACCGGGAACGTCTGGTCGCCGGCCTTCCACTTCGCCGTGGAGGCGCCCGTCCAGAACCAGCGGAAGGAGACCCGGTGCCCGTCGAAGCCGGCCCGGCCGTCGTACGCCTTGAACTGCAACGGTGCCTCGGGCGCCGCGACCAGGAACCGCTCGGCGGGCTCCGCCGCGTCGGGGCCGAGCCGGGCGCGCAGTTCGTCCGCGTAGTACTCGGCCAGCGTCTCGCGCTCGGCGGGGAGCACCAGCCGGTACGGATCGCAGCCGTCCTTCAGCTGCCCGGCCGCGGCCTCGACCAGCGGATCGGCACCCGGTCTCGGCACGGCACGCAGGACCACCGTGCCCCGCTTGCCCGGGGTCAGCGTCACCGATGACAGCGCCGCGTGCGGCACCCGTCGTTCCCGCAGGCTCTGGAAGAGCTTCGGCGTGCGGATCCCCCGTTCGAAGCGGATGAGCACGGAGTCGGTGTCGAACTCCCAGGTGGCATGAATTCCGGCCAGCACATCACCCATGTGCCTCATCGTATGCGGCACTTGCCCCACCCGTCCCCCTTCGGTGCAAGCTGCGATCGACGGCCGACCAGGGCCCCCGCCCCCGTCAGATGGCCCGGCTTCCGGTGATTCGTTCACGGCAGGTGTCATCGGCGGACGCGCAGCTCACCGATTGGTAGGAGCCCGTGCCGATGGCGGCGAAGTTGCCGAGGCTCTCGGTCCCCGGCTCGAAGTAGCCACTGTGCCCGACCGCGTCGCCCGCCGAGACGATCCGTGCGCCGAAGCCGGGGTCGACCGGGTCCGCCCCGTGACCCAGTCCGCCGAACTCCAGGTTCGGCACGTCCTCGATCCAGTCGTCGCGATCGCGCATCGCCCACACCCTGGCCCCGGTCCGCAGCTGCGCGGCGTTCTCCACCCGCATGCCGGGGCTGCCGGCCACCGCGATGTCACCGACCCTGGCGGGCAGTTCGTGCGCGGCGACCCCGCACAGCACCGAGCCGTAGCTGTGGCAGAACAACGCGACGGGAGCGGTGCCGGGCAGCGCCTCCACCAGGGCGTTCAGCCGTACCGCCCCGCGCCCGGCGAGATTGCCCAGAGCGGCGTCCATACCGATCCCGGCAGGCGTGGTGTAGTCGGCCCAGGCGATGACGGCGGTACGGGTGCCGGGGCGCGCGGCGCGCTCCGCCGCGTACAGCGACTTCGCCATGCCGACCGGGGCGGCGTTCACCTTGGGCTCGGGCCGTTCCAGCGTCAGCAGGTTGGTGTCGACGCCGGGGACGATCACGGAGATCCGTTCGGCCCGGTCGAGACTGCCGAACACCTCCGCGGCGCGGCCCTTCCCGGACGGGTCGAAGGCCAGGAAGTGGCGGCCGCGGGTGAGCATCGAACCGAAGCGGTGCATCCGGCGGACCGCCTCGGCGCGGCCCTCGGGCGAGAGCCGCACATCGTGCGTGCGCCGCTGCTCGGCCTTCCGTGCCTGCGCCACGGCCCGCCGATTGGCGCGATAGCGCAGAGTCACCGGCGCGCCGTTCAGATTGCCCACGACCAAGGGGTACTTGTCGGCCAGAGAGGCACGCTGCGCGGCCGTGAGCGTGGCGAAGAACTGGGCCAGCCGGTACGGCGGCGCGTCGGCGTCCGGCAGCGCATGACCCGCCACCCGGCCCCGCGCCCAGTCGGCGAGTGCGACGGTGCGTGGCTCGTCGGAGCGTTGGTGACGTACGGCGGTCCAGCCAGTGGTCGCCAGCATCACGAACACGACCGCGACGGCGAGCAGCGCGCGCCATGCGGTGAGCGTGGGGGAGGAGTCGAAGGAAGTCACTGCGGCCCACATTAGGAGACGCGCGACGGCAGCCGTGAAGAGGGTGACGCACATCACTCGGCTGCGGGGAATTCAGCATCGCGCTTTTCACGCTGTGTGGTTGTCTTACGTACGCTCAGGCGCGCGGAGCGCCTCCCGGAGATCACATCCGCCCACCGGGGCACGGCTGTTGTGAAGTCGGTCATGCCGCGCACTGAGGCGTACGGCACACCGGGCGGGGATGTCACGGGTGTTGCCCGTACGCCGCTCCGGCCGCTGTCGCGCCGGATCCGGTACGCCGCGCCGCTACCCGGTCGTCGCGCCGGATTCCGTACGCCAGTTGCCGGCCAGTGCCGGTCCGAGCTGGTCCAGGTACGCCTCGGTCAGGGCGCGCAGTGAGTCCACGCCGGATTCCCGGCCGCGCCCCCAGAGCTGACCCGTCACCCGTATCACCCCGCAGAACGCCGCCACGGCGACCCTGGGCCGCGGGTCCTCGTCCACGTCGAGCCCCTCGCGGCCGGCGATCAGCAGCGCGATCTGGTTCTCCAGGTCCGAGCACCGCCGCAGGTGGGCGGCGAGCAGTGAGGGCGTCGATTCGATCATCCGGTACGTACGCATGTGGAGTTCGACCGTGACGAGCTCCTCGATGGTCTCGCCGATGCTGTTCCAGGCGCACAGGACCGCGCCGCGCAGCGCGTCGAACGGGGCCTCCCCGGCGGGGCGCCGGCGCAGCTCCGAGAGGAAGCTCGACTCCACCATCTCCTGGATGGCGAAGGCGGCCTCCTCCTTGCTCGCGAAGTAGCGGAAGAAGGTGCGCTGGGAGACCTCCACCGCCTCGACGATCTCGTCGACGGTGGTCTCCTCGTACCCCTGGGTGGTGAAAAGATCGAGGGCGGCGTGCAGCAGGGCGTCCCGGGTGCGTCGCTTCTTCCGTTCACGCAGTCCGGTCGGATGCGCGGCCCGCTGCTCATCGGTCACTTAAACGGCCTTCTTTCTCCTGCTTTGTCCAGCTCAGCGTACCTGTGAGCTACGTGACAGTTACTGTCTTGTGAAATGGTTTGTCAACTGTCAGAGGCTGACACTAATGTCCCCGGCATGACTAGTCAGACCACCGTCGACAAGGCGTCGCGGGAGCCGCACGACACCGTCGCTCCCGCACCGGCCAAGGGGCTGCGCGGCCACCCCTGGCTGACGCTCTTCTCCGTGGCCATCGGCGTGATGATGGTCGCGCTCGACGGCACGATCGTCGCGATCGCCAACCCCGCCATCCAGCAGGATCTGAACGCGTCGCTCGCAGACGTCCAGTGGATCACCAACGGCTACATGCTCGCCCTCGCGGTCTCCCTGATCACGGCGGGCAAACTCGGTGACCGGTTCGGTCACCGTCAGACCTTCCTCATAGGCGTCGTGGGCTTCGCCGCGGCATCCGGGGCCATCGGCCTGTCCGACAGCGTCGCCCTGGTGATCGTGTTCCGGGTGCTCCAGGGCCTCTTCGGTGCCCTGCTGATGCCCGCCGCGCTCGGCCTGCTGCGCGCCACCTTCCCGGCCGAGAAGCTGAACATGGCGATCGGCATCTGGGGCATGGTGATCGGCGCCTCGACCGCCGGTGGCCCGATCCTCGGCGGCGTGCTCGTCGAGCACGTCAGCTGGCAGTCCGTCTTCTTCATCAATGTGCCGGTCGGTGTGATCGCGCTGCTGCTGGGCCTGGTGATCCTCAAGGACCACCGCGCCGAGAACGCGCCGCGCTCCTTCGACATCGGCGGCATCGTGCTGCTGTCGCAGGCGATGTTCTGCCTGATCTGGGCGCTCATCAAGGGCTCCGAGTGGGGCTGGGGCGACTACCGGACGCTCGGCTTCCTGGGCGCCGCCGTGGCCCTGTTCGTGGTCTTCGCGTTCTCCCAGAAGAACGTCAGGGAACCGCTGATCCCGCTCGCCATGTTCCGCTCCATTCCGCTGTCCGCGGGTGCGGTCCTGATGGTGCTGATGGCCTTCGCGTTCATGGGCGGGCTGTTCTTCGTCACCTTCTACCTCCAGAACGTGCACGGTCTGAGCCCGGTCGACAGCGGTCTGCACCTGCTGCCGCTGACCGGCATGATGATCGTCGCCTCGCCGCTGGCCGGCGCCATGATCACCAAGTTCGGCCCGCGGGTCCCGCTGGTCGGCGGCATGGTGTGCACGGCGGTCGCCATGTTCGGCATGTCCCAGCTGGAGATCGGCACCGGCACCCTGACCATGTCGATCTGGTTCGGTCTGCTCGGCCTCGGCCTCGCCCCGGTGATGGTCGGCGCCACCGAGGTCATCGTCGGCAACGCCCCGATGGAGCTCTCCGGCGTCGCGGGCGGCCTCCAGCAGGCCGCCATGCAGGTCGGCGGCAGCCTCGGTACGGCGGTGCTCGGCGCCGTCATGGCCTCCCAGGTCGACTCCAAGCTGGCCGGCAACTGGAAGGCGGCGGAGCTTCCGCCGCTGAGCCCGCAGCAGCTGGACCAGGCGTCCTCGGCCGTCGAGGTCGGCATCCCCCCGGTGGGCGGGAACGTCCCGCCGGAGGTCGCGGGGAAGATCGCGGGCGTCGCCCATGACACCTTCGTGTCAGGGATGAGCACGGCGTTCATGGTCGCCGGCATCGTCGCGGTCGTCGCGGCGCTGGTCGCCACGCTCACCAAGCGCGGCGCGAACGCCGAGGCGGGCGCGGGCGCCGGGCACATCTGACCGGTCGTCACCGAGTCGCCCCGGGCTCGCGCCCACGCGTCAACACAGTACGTACGACAGCCCCGCCGGACCGTTCCGGCGGGGCTGTCGCCTATCAGGGTGGTGTGCCCCGAGGCCCCTTCCCCGGCTGCTTCCCCGCAGGTCAGGGTGTGCATGCAACTGATCCGCACAACTGATCCGCACCACCACGGGGGACGATTTCCATGCGCACGACCGTTCTTGCCACCACCCTGGCCGCCGCTTCCCTGGCCGCCACCGCCCTGATCCCGCAGACCGACGCCCACTCCGCGCCCGTCGCGCTCGGGTCCTGCGCCGCCGGGCAGCTCTGCCTCTGGGACCAGCCGGAGTTCACCGGCACCCGCCGGACCCACGAGCTGTCCACGACCGACATCGACAGCTGCGTCCCGCTGCCGAAGGGCAGCAAGGTCCAGGCGCTCGCCAACCGCACCGGCCGCCCCGTCACCACGTACCAGTCGGCGGAATGCGCCGAGACCGGTGAGTTCGACACCTACCCGGGCGGCGGCACCTGGGTGCCCCGGTCCCCGTACCAGGTCCGGGCCTTCAAGATCTGGGAGAACTGACGCGAACGCCGAAGGGCGGCGGGACCGGACCGGTCCCGCCGCCCTTCACATGTCACATGCCGCGCGTCTCGGCTACGCGTCGCCGCCGGCCGCGCCGGGGGCGGCCGCGGTGACGTCCAGCAGCTCGTACCGGTCGATCGCCTTCTTCAGCAGCGAACGGTCGATCCGGTTGGCCTTCGCGAGCTCGGTGAGCACCGCGAGGACGATCGACTGCGCGTCGATGTGGAAGAACCGGCGGGCCGCGCCACGGGTGTCGGCGAAGCCGAAGCCGTCCGCACCCAGCGACTGGTACGCACCGGGCACCCAGCGCGCGATCTGGTCCGGCACCGAACGCATCCAGTCCGAGACCGCCACGAACGGACCCTCGGAGCCGGAGAGCTTCCGCGTGACGTACGGGACGCGCTGCTCCTCCTCCGGGTGCAGCAGGTTGTACCGCTCCACGTCCACGGCCTCGCGGCGCAGCTCGTTCCAGGAGGTCGCCGACCAGACGTCCGCCCGGACGTTCCACTCGTCGGCGAGGATCCGCTGCGCCTCGACCGCCCACGGGACCGCCACACCGGACGCCATGATCTGGGCCGGGATCTCGCCCCGGTCGGCCGCCTTGAAGCGGTACACGCCCTTGAGGATGCCCTCGACGTCCACGTCCGCCGGCTCGGCCGGGTGCTGGATCGGCTCGTTGTAGACCGTGAGGTAGTAGAAGACGTCCTCGTTCTCCTCGGGGGTCCCGCCGTACATCCTGCGCAGACCGTCCTTGACGATGTGCGCGATCTCGTACCCGAACGCCGGGTCGTACGCGACACAGCCCGGGTTGGTCGAGGCGAGCAGCTGCGAGTGGCCGTCCGCGTGCTGGAGACCCTCACCGGTCAGCGTCGTACGGCCGGCGGTCGCACCCAGCACGAAGCCGCGCGCGAGCTGGTCGGCCATCTGCCAGAACTGGTCGCCGGTGCGCTGGAAACCGAACATCGAGTAGAAGACGTACACCGGGATCAGCGGTTCGCCGTGCGTGGCGTACGCCGAACCGGCGGCGATCAGCGACGCCGTGCAGCCGGCCTCCGAGATGCCGTCGTGCAGCATCTGACCGGTCGGCGACTCCTTGTAGGCGAGCAGCAGATCGCGGTCCACCGCCTCGTACTGCTGGCCCAGCGGGTTGTAGATCTTCGCGCTCGGGAAGAAGGCGTCCATGCCGAAGGTGCGGTACTCGTCGGGCGCGATCAGCACGAAACGCTTGCCGATCTCCTTGTCCCGCATGAGGTCCTTCAGGATGCGGACGAACGCCATGGTGGTGGCGATCGACTGCTGACCGGAACCCTTCTTCGCGGTCGCGTACGTCTTGTCCTCGGGCAGGACCAGCGGCTTCGCACGCACCACGCGGGTCGGGACGTAACCGCCCAGACCCTTGCGGCGGTCGTGCATGTACTGGATCTCCTCCGAGTCACGGCCCGGGTGGTAGTACGGCGGAAGGCCGTCCTCCAGCTGCTGGTCCGTGATCGGGATGTGCAGCCGGTCGCGGAACCGCTTGAGGTCCTCGACCGTGAGCTTCTTCATCTGGTGGGTCGCGTTGCGGCCCTCGAAGTTCGGCCCCAGGGTCCAGCCCTTGACCGTCTGCGCCAGGATCACCGTCGGCTGGCCCTTGTGGGCCTTGGCCGCCGCGTAGGCCGCGTAGACCTTCTTGTGGTCGTGTCCGCCGCGGCCCAGGTGCAGGATCTGGTCGTCGGTCATGTCCTTGACCATGTCGCGCAGCCGCGGGTCGTCCCCGAAGAAGTGGTCACGGATGTACGCGCCCGACTCGGTGGCGTACGTCTGGAACTGGCCGTCCGGCGTGGTGTTCAGCTTGTTGACCAGGATGCCCGTGCGGTCCTGCGCGAGCAGTGGGTCCCAGGAACGGTCCCAGACCAGCTTGATCACGTTCCACCCGGCGCCGCGGAACTGCGACTCCAGCTCCTGGATGATCTTGCCGTTGCCGCGCACCGGGCCGTCGAGCCGCTGCAGGTTGCAGTTGACCACGAAGGTGAGGTTGTCCAGGCCCTCACGGGCGGCGATGGAGAGCTGGCCGAGCGACTCGGGCTCGTCCATCTCGCCGTCGCCCAGGTACGCCCAGACATGCGAGTTGGAGGTGTCGGCGATACCGCGCGCCTCCATGTAGCGGTTCATCCGCGCCTGGTAGATCGCGCCGAGCGGGCCGAGGCCCATCGAAACGGTCGGGAACTCCCAGAAGTCCGGCATCAGCCGCGGGTGCGGATAGCTGGACAGGCCGTTGGGCGCCTTCGACTTCTCCTGGCGGAAGGCGTCGAGCTGCGCCTCGCTCAGCCGGTCGAGAAGGAAGGCGCGGGCGTAGATGCCCGGGGACGCGTGCCCCTGGAAGAAGATCTGGTCGCCGCCCAGGCCGTCGTCCTTGCCCCGGAAGAAGTGGTTGAAGCCGACGTCGTACAGCGAGGCCGAGGAGGCGAAGGTGGCGATGTGACCGCCGACACCGATCCCCGGACGCTGGGCGCGCGACACCATCACGGCCGCGTTCCAGCGGGTCGCGTTGAGGACCTTGCGCTCGATCTCCTCGTCGCCGGGGAAGAACGGCTCGTCCTTGGTGGCGATCGTGTTCACGTAGTCCGTACTGCGCATCTCCGGCACGGCGACGCGCTTCTCGCGCGCACGCTCGATGAGCCGGAGCATCAGGTAACGGGCCCGCTCGCGGCCTCGCTCGTCGACTGCGGCGTCGAGCGAGTCGAGCCATTCCTGGGTCTCTTCGGGATCGAAGTCCGGGACCTGGCTCGGCAGGCCGCCAATGATGATCGGGTTGCGATCGGATCCGGAAGCCACGCTGTTCCTTCGCTGTTCGGTGGTGCTCTACGGGGCCTGATCGAGGGCGAACATGCCCCCGGGATGTATGCAAGTGCGCCATCACCATCGTGTACCGCGAGGGCGCAAACGTCATCTCTACCGAGGGGTAACCGCCGTGTTGCGAGACATCGCGGCCGGAGCGCGGGGATGGGTCGGGCCAAACCGCAACCATACGCCCAACCCGTCCAGGCGTTCCCAAAAGATGTTCGACTCCGAATGGCGGACCGAAACGGCATAAGCTGTGGAAGGACGTAAAGGGTGTGGACGGTAGCGCCGGGCCCCCGGAGGGGATCTGCCGACAGTGCGGCGACGTGGCAGGGAACGTCACCGTTTAGGCGGTCTCGGACGCCGGGTACTTGCGCGATCCGCCGCTCCCGTGTGGACTACGGCCAACGCCCCGCGCACGCGCGTGGCTCAAGCATTTTCCGAAACATGATCAGGAGGCAACCCGTGAGCGCGACCGCGGACCACGCGGAGGAGCGGACCAACCCGGCAGCACGCCTGGGGTTCGAGCCCGGACAGGTGGTCCAGGAGATCGGCTACGACGACGACGTCGAGCAGGAGCTCCGTGAGGGCATTGAAGCCACAATCGGCCAGGATCTCGTCGATGAGGACTACGACGACGTCGCAGACGTCGTCCTGCTGTGGTTCCGCGACGAGGACGGCGACCTTACGGACGCGCTGGTGGATGCCATTGGTCTGCTTGAGGACGGCGGTACGGTCTGGCTGCTGACGCCGAAGACCGGCCGTGGTGGATACGTCGAACCGAGCGACATCAACGAGGCCGCGCAGACGGCCGGTCTCTCCCAGACCAGGAGCATCAGCGCCGGCAAGGACTGGACGGGCAGCCGCCTGGTCACGCCCAAGCGCTGAACCGCGCTCCACGCATTTCGCCCTGAAGGCCCCCGACGGCACCGAGCCGTCGGGGGCCTTCGTGTGACCGCGGGGCGGCCGGGGATGCCGGGGATGCCGGGGTGTCCCCGTGCGGGCGCCGCGTGGCCCGCTGGGGGCTCTGCGTAGGGTGGGAGCCACCCGGACAGCCCAGCCCGGTGAATGTAGCGAAGGGACGCTTTTCATGGCGATCGAGGTCGGCACCAAGGCCCCGGATTTCGAGCTGAAGGACAACCACGGCCGGACCGTGAAGCTCTCCGACTTCCGTGGCGAGAAGAACGTCGTCCTGCTGTTCTACCCGTTCGCCTTCACGGGCGTCTGCACGGGTGAGCTCTGCGCGCTCCGCGACGAGCTGCCGAAGTTCGAGAACGACGACACGCAGCTGCTCGCCGTGTCCAACGACTCCATCCACACCCTGCGCGTCTTCGCCGAGCAGGAGGGCCTCGAATACCCGCTGGTCTCGGACTTCTGGCCGCACGGCGAGACGTCGCGGGCCTACGGCGTCTTCGACGAGGAGAAGGGCTGCGCGGTGCGCGGCACCTTCATCATCGACAAGGAGGGCGTGGTGCGCTGGACCGTCGTCAACGGTCTGCCCGACGCACGCGACCTCAACGAGTACATCAAGGCGCTCGACGCGCTCTGATCCGGCACCGGCGGATCTGCATGCGACCCGGTGAAAAGCCTGCTTCGCCGGGAACCGGTCACTAGGATCCAGTCGTTGATCGGATGCCAACGCAACGTGGAGGCGCCGGCGCCTGCCGGCCCCCAAGGAAACCAATGGGAGGACTCGTGGGAGTCAGCCTCAGCAAGGGCGGCAACGTCTCGCTGACCAAGGCCGCGCCCAACCTGACGGCGGTTGTCGTCGGGCTCGGCTGGGACGCTCGCACCACCACCGGTGGTGACTTCGACCTCGACGCCAGCGCGCTGCTGACGAATGCCGAGGGCAAGGTCGGCAGCGACGGGAACTTCGTCTTTTTCAACAACCTCAAGAGCCCCGACGGTTCCGTCGAGCACACCGGTGACAACCTCACCGGTGAGGGCGAGGGCGACGACGAGGTCATCAAGGTGAACCTGGCCGGTGTCCCGGCCGATGTCGACAAGATCGTCTTCCCGGTCTCGATCTACGAGGCCGAGAGCCGGCAGCAGAGCTTCGGCCAGGTGCGCAACGCGTACATTCGCGTGGTCAACCAGGCCGACAACAGCGAGCTGGCCCGCTACGACCTGAGCGAGGACGCCTCGACGGAGACCGCCATGGTCTTCGGCGAGCTGTACCGCAACGGGGCGGAGTGGAAGTTCCGTGCCATCGGTCAGGGGTACGCCTCGGGGCTGCGCGGCATCGCGCAGGACTTCGGCGTCAACGTCTGAGAAGGCGCGACCGGGCCGTGCCGTCGAGGCGCGGCCCGGGTCACGCCGGCAGTACCCCGTCCGGGGGGCGCCCCCCCGGGGGCGCCCGGGCGGGTGGGGGCCTCGCGCGCGGGGGCGCGCCCCCCCCCCCCCCCC
>NZ_JBEYFB010000045.1:0-55650 GCF_040634135.1 Streptomyces sp. NPDC007164 | reverse complement strand
ACGGCGACCGCCGTCGCGAGCAACGCCTATGTGCTCGACGCGCTGACCCGGCTCGTCCAGCGCCGTCGGCACACGGCACCACCCGTGGTCCGGCTCCCGCACCGCTGCCTGCGGCTCACCGGCGAGTCACCAGGCGACCATCAGCTCCGTGGGGCCGTGCACGAACTGCCCTTCCCGCCAGGGGATGTCCTTCTTCTCCCCGGCCGGCCGCAGTGTGGGGAACTCCCTGAGCAGCCCGCCGAGCCCGGCCCTCAGTTCCAGGCGGGCCAGCTGCGCGCCGAGACAGTGGTGCACGCCGTGCCCGAATCCGACGTGCGGGTTCGGGAACCGGTCCAGCTTGAGGCGGCCGGGCTCCTCGAAGACCGTCTCGTCGTGGTTGGCCGATCCGATGGCCGCGATGACCGCCTCGCCGGCGCGCACCACCGTGCCGTCGAACTCCACGTCCTCCAGGGCGATGCGCGTGGTCCCCCCGTTGACGAGATGGACGTACCGCAGCAGCTCCTCGACCGCGGAGTCGAGCAGTCCGGGCTCTTCGAGGAGCCGGGCCCACAGGCCGGTGTCCAGCAGGGTGAAGGTGAAGTTGGAGAGCTGGTTCGCCGTGGTCTCGTGCCCGGCGACGAGCAGGTCGACGCCCATCTGGACCAGTTCCTGTTCGCTGAGCCGGTCCGACTCGTCCCGCGCCTCCACCAGGTCGGTCAGCAGATCGCGGGAGCGCCGGTCCGAGGGCCGCGCGCGGCGTTCCGCCACATGCTTGCCGAGATAGTCCAGCAGAGTGCCGATCGCTTCGTCGATCTCCTCGCCGGTCGCCGCCGTCGTGCTCAGCATGAGCCGGGACAGCCGCTCGAAGTAGCCGCGGTCGGCCGCCGGCACGCCCAGCAGTTCACAGATCACGGTCACCGGCAGCGGTACCGAGAAGTGGTGCACGAGGTCGACGGGCGATCCGTGCTCCCGCATTCCGGCCACGAGTCCGTCGACGATCTGCTCCGTCCGGGGCCGCCAGCGCTGCACGTTCTTCATGGTGAACGTGCCCGCCACGAGCTTGCGCAGCCGGCTGTGTTCCGGCGGGTCCATGGCGAACAGTCCGCCGGGCGGGGTCTGCGCCGGGCTCACCCGCGGCACGTCCGCGTTGACCGTCGCGGCCCGGGAGAACCTCGGATCCGCGTAGACCTTCCGCACATCGGCGTACCGGGTGGCCAGCCACGCGTCGCCACCGAACGGGCACCCGACCCGCCGCAGCGGTTGCTCCGCGCGCAGTGCGGCGAACTCCGGTGGCGGACCCAGCTCAGTGGTCCGCTCAAACGGAAGCCGCGGGGCATGTGCTGTCATGACGTACTCCCTATGCGGTTCCAGGCACATTCCATCGCTTCGAAGCTACGGGGGGCCGACCCCCGACACGCTCAAGGACCGCTCAGGCACACGGGAGTTGGCCGAACCCCGATGGCCCGCTGAGCCGTTGTTCGATAGTTTGCGCATGGGACTTGACAGAACGTCAGCGATCCCGGTCGACCCGGTAAAACCTACGTAGATAAAGGGTAAAAATGGCAAAGACATATCGTGCTGTGGAGTTCTCGGAGTACGGGGACCCCGAGGTGTTACGCGTGGTGGAGCGCGAGGTGCCCCGCCCGGGGCCCGGCCAGGTCCTGGTGGCGGTCCGCGCCGCCGGGGTGAATCCGCTGGACTGGCAGCTGCGCAGCGGCGCCGTCGCGGCGATGATGCCGGTGGAGTTCCCCTCGGTGCCCGGCGGTGATGTCGCCGGTGTCGTCGCGGACGTCGGCGCGGATGTGACCGACTTCGCCGTGGGCGACGAGGTCTTCGGTTCGATCGGCTCCGGCAGCTACGCCGAGTTCGCACTCGCACCCGCGGCGCAGCTCGCGCGCAAGCCCGAGGGTGTTTCGTGGGAGGTCGCGGCCGGGCTGCCGGTGGCCGTCAACACGGCGTACCAGGCGCTCACGGACCTCGGGGTGAAGTCCGGGGAGACCGTGGTCGTGGACGGGGCCGCCGGTGGCGTCGGGTCCGTGGCCGTGCAGATCGCCAGGCATCTCGGCGCGACCGTGATCGGTACGGCGAGCGAGCGCAATCACGCGTACCTGCGGTCGCTCGGTGCGGAACCCGTGACGTACGGGGAGGGGTTCGCCGAGCGGGCCCGTGCCGTCGCCGAGAAGGGTGTGGACGCGGCGTTCGACGCCGCCGGGAAGGGATCGTTGCCGGCCCTCGTCGAACTGACCGGCGGCCCGGACCGCGTGGTCACCATCGCGGACCACGGGGCGGCGGAGCACGGTGTGCGCTTCGTGTTCGCCGGCCCCGACGCGATCCGTGAGCGTCTGGAGCAGGCGGCCGAGCTGGTCGGGAACGGTGGGCTCGACCTGTCCGTGGCCCGGACGTACTCGCTGTCGGAGGCGGCCGACGCCCACCGGGAGAGCGCGGGCGGTCATGTGCGCGGCAAGCTGATCATCGTGCCCAACTGACGCCGGTACATCAGGTCCTGGTACGTCAGGTCCTGGTGTCACGCACCGGTGCGTGACGTCCCGGTGCGCCACGTCCCGGTGTTTCGCGTATGCGCGTGTCACGTACGGGCGTGTCACGTACCGGAGTGGAGCGCCGCGACGGCCGCCGCGAAGGCTTCGGCGTCCGCGGCGGTGCCCGCCCGTCCGCTACGGGCCAGCAGCGGGTGAACACTGCTCGGGCCGTGCAGTACGGCCCGGTGCCCACGTGCGGCGACCGCGAGGCTTCGGTCCGCGCTCGCGTCGAGCAGTACGAGCCCGGGGCCCAGGCCCTCGGAGTCGAGCAGTGAGCGCAGTGCGGGCCAGTACCGTACGGGGAGCGATATCTGGTCGGCCCAGAAGGCGGGGTCGACGGCCTGTCCGGCGCTCACCGGGCGTGCGGTCCTCGTGGACATGATGGTCGTCCGCGGCGGCCCCGGCCGGAGCCGGCCCAGGTCCTGCGCGAACCGCCGGGCGGCCGGAGCCATCACCGGGCTGTGGAAGGCGTGCCCCGACCCCAGCGTGCGCAGCGTGATGTTCCGCCGCTCCAGTTGTCCGCGCACCGTCGCGAGGACGCTGTCGGAACCGGCGAGCACGGTCTGCCGGGGGCCGTTCTCGGCCGCGACGACGGCCCCCGCACGCAGCTCCTCGGACAGCTCCCCGGCGGTGGCCGCGACGGCCAGCATGCCGCCGCGTCCGGTGTCGTCCAGACGCCGGACGTGGCCGGCCATGGCCGTCGCGAGCCCCTCCGGGGTGAAGACTCCGGCCAGGCACGCCGCGACGAGTTCGCCCACGCTGTGCCCCAGCAGCACGTCCGGCGCCCCGGCAGCCGACCGCACCGCGTGCCCGAGCGCGTGGCCGACGGCGAACAGCAGCGGTTGGGCGACCACGGCCTCGTCCAGCGCCCCGGCGGGCCCGCCCAGCCACAGATCCCGCAGCCCGTCGCCGTCGGCGCCGAGCACCGCGAACATCTCGTCCATCCACCGGGTGAACTCCGGCTGCACGCCGTAGAGCCCCGCCGCCATTCCGGCGCGCTGCGCCCCCTGTCCCGGCAGCAGCAGGACGACTCGTCGCCGTGTCACAGATCTCTCCTCCGCGTTCCCGTTCCGACGCGGGCGGCTCCCGCACGTTCCGGTGCGCCGCGCCGCCCGCGATGTCCCGCCGATCGACCCACACTCCGGCGGACTCCTGGTCCAACGGCCGCCGCCGAGCAGCTTCAGCACCGCTGGATCCCGCCTGGAGACCACCGCGACACCGTGGCCCCGGCCACCCGGCCACATGCCCGCCCACGGCGAAAGGCTGACCTCACATGTCGAACCACGGTGCGGATCTCTATCTGGACCTGATGAAGAAGGTGCTGACGAACACCATCTACGCGGACCCGGCGGTACGGGTGTGGGGCGAGGACAACGAGAAGGCGCGGCAGGAAGGGCGTGACTGGCCGAGCGTGGCCCACACCATGGTGGGCATGAAGCGGCTGGACAACCTGCAGCACTGTGTCGAGTCCGTTGTCCGGGACAACACACCCGGCGACCTGATCGAGACCGGTGTGTGGCGGGGCGGCTCGTCGATCCTGATGCGTGCGGTCCTCAAGGCGCACGGAGTGCTGGACCGGCGCGTCTGGCTGGCCGACTCGTTCCAGGGGATGCCGGTCGCGGACGACCGGGCACACCCCGACGACCGGCAGCTGCAGTGGCACCTGCACAACGACTTCCTCGCCGTGCCGCTGGAGCAGGTGCGGGAGAACTTCTCCCGCTACGGCCTGCTCGACGAGCAGGTCCGCTTCCTGCCCGGCTGGTTCGCCGACACCCTGCCGGCCATCGAGGTGGACAAGCTGGCGGTGATCCGGCTGGACGGCGATCACTACGACTCGACGATGGACGCCCTGGTGAACCTCTACCCCCGCCTCTCTCCCGGCGGCTTCGTCATCGTGGACGACCATGTGCTGCCCTCGTGCAGCGAGGCCGTCGAGACCTACCGCAGGAAGCACGGCATCACCGAGCCGCTCCAGCCCATCGACGGTGTGGCGATGTTCTGGCAGCGCGGCTGATCCGCACCGCTCCGACGACCACGAGGAAGACCGTATGACGACCACCAGGACCGAGCTCGTCGATTCAGTTCTGCACAGCGCCTCGGGAGGCTGGCGGCGCGTCACCGAAGTGGTGGAGCGCTGGGGGACGGACGCGGTCGCGACGGTGCTGGTGGACGAGATCCTCTTCCGCTCGGAGCCGGCGGCGGACTGTGCGACGGCCACCGTCGGGCTGGAGCTGACCCACGGACCCGCACGTCACATCACGACCCTCGGCGTCACCCAGGGGGCGCGGCCGGCGCGTACCCGGGCGGCTGCCGCCGATGCCGATGTGCGGCTCGAATGCTCGATCGCCGATCTGGCGCTGGAGCTGTACCGGCCCGATACCGGCCGGCGCCCGGACATGCGCGTCACCCGGTTCCTGCCCGGCGAGGACCACCTGGCTCCCGACACCGAGCGGCTGTACAGGATCGCGCGGGCCGCCGACGCGGTGGTCTCGGGCTGCACCTCACACAGCCCCGGGCTCGCCACCCTGGCCCTTCGGCACGATTCGGACCGGTGCAACAGCCTCCAGCTGTCCGCACCGCACTTCGAACGCCACTTCCGCGCGCTGCGCGGCCAGGAGGTCCGGCTGCTCGAACTCGGTATCGGAGGCTACGAGCGCCCCGACGAGGGCGGTGGGTCGTTGCGGATGTGGAAGCACTTCTTCCCGCGCGGTCAGATCTACGGGGTGGACGTGTTCGACAAGTCCCCCCTGGACGAGGACCGCATCACCACGCTCCGGGGACGCCAGGACGACCGGGAGTTCCTCGACCGGCTCTGCCGCGACCACGGACCGTTCGACGTGGTGATCGACGACGGCAGCCATTGCGCGGGCGACGTCCTGGCCGCGTTCGAGCATCTGTATCCGCGACTGCGACCAGGTGGCTGGTACGTCATCGAGGACCTGTCGGCCTCGTCGTGGGCCCGCCACGACGGCGACGCGGCGCCGGGCGATTCCATCGCGGCCGCTCTGGCCATGGTGAACTCGCTGCGGGACCGGATGGGCGACCGCGGGTTCGGCGCCGACGGCGGGGCCGCGGATCTCGCCGCTTCACTGGCCGGCCTGAATCTGCATCACAACATCGCGTTCCTGGAGAAGGGCGCCGGCGGCGCCGGCGCCCTTCCGCAGTGGATTTCCCGCAGGCCGTTCTGGAACGGCGTCACACCCCAGGTGCGCCCGGCCCGGTAGCCCCCGAAGGGCTGCCGGGTCAGGCCGGGACGGTGGCTCCGGCGAGATCGGCCACGGTCGGGGCGCCGGCGATCGCCATGGTGTTGCGCAGGTCCTCGACCAGATCCCGCAGCACGGCGGCGACACCGTCCCGGCCGCCCACCGCGAGGCCCCACAGGACCGGCCGGCCCACCAGCACGGCCGACGCTCCCCGGGCCAGCGCGACCGCCGCGTGACTGCCGCGGCGTATCCCCGAGTCGAAGTACACCGGCACCCGGCCGGCCACCGCCCCGGCGACACCGGGGAGCGCGTCGATACTGGTCACGGACCGGTCGTGCTGGTAGCCGCCGTGGTTCGACACCACGACCGCGGCCGCACCGGCCTCGATCGCGCGGGTCGCGTCCTCGGGGTGGAGCACGCCCTTGACGATCACCGGCAGCCGGGACCGGGCGATGAGCCGCTCCAGCTCCTGCCAGGTGCAGGCAGGGTTGGGGAACAGGGTGTCGATGACCTCCTGGGCGCTCGCCCCCGGCGTCGCGCGGCGCCGTTCGGCCAGTAGCCGGACGAAGTACGGCTCGTCCGCCACCGCCGGCTGCGCGGCGGCCTCCCGCAGCTCCTGGCTGGGGTGGTCGAAGACGTTGCCCGCGTCGCGCCGGCTCGCCCCCATGACCGGTACGTCCACCGTGCAGACGACCGCGTCGAAGCCGGCTTCCTCGGCTCCTTCGACCAGCGCGTCGGTGAGTCCGCTGTCACTCATGAGATACACCTGTCGCCAACGCACCTGCCGGCCCGCCGCGCCCGCGACCTCCTTCGGCGAATGGCTGGCGAACGTCGACAGGCAGAACCCGAGACCCAACTGCGCGGCGGCGGCCGCCGCCGCGCTCTCGGCCCCCTTGTGGTAGATGCCCTGCATGCCCATGGGAGCGACGAGGAACGGAGCGGCCAGCCGGCCACCGACGACCTCGGTCCCGGTGTCGATACCGGAGACATCGCGCAGCATCCGGGGCAGCAGCGACAACGAGTCCAGGCGCGCGGTGTTGCGTCGCACGGTGGACCCGTCCCCGGCACCGCCGCTCGCGTACTCGAAGGTCTCGGCGGGCAGTTGTCTGCGGGCCTCGTCCTCAGCGGTGCCGCTGCCGACGGGCGGTGTGGTGTCGGTTGCCACGGTGATCCTCCTCGGGAGAGCCCCTCGTCGAACAGGGCGGAGCGTCAATGTGCCAACCAGTCGCTGTGCTGCCGCTGCCGCGGCCGGTCGGCGTAACGGAAGTCGAGTGACGGGTCGGAGTTGAGCATGGCCTCGTGCAGTTGCTGGACCGCGCGCGAGGGTTCGAGGCCGAGCTCGTCGACCATGTTCCGGCGCAGGCACTGGTACTCCTGTATCGCGTCGAAGCGCCGGTCGGACCGGTACAGAGCGAGCATCAGCTGCTGGTACAGCCCCTCGGAGAAAGGGTGCTCCATGACCAACTGCCGCAACTCGCCGAGCACTTCGCGGTGCAGGCCGAGCGCCATCTCGGCCTCGACGGCCTGCTCCACCACGCGCAGCCATTCCTCGTCCAGTTTGGTGGCGTAGGCGCTGAGCGCCCTGCCGTGCCGGACGTCGGCGGCGAACGGGCCGCGCCAGCAGGACTGTGCGGCCCGGAGCAGGCCGGCCGCCTCTGCCATCACCCCACGTTCCAGGGCCCGTTTGCCCTGGGCGGCAAGGCTCTCGAACTGGCGGAGGTCGATGGACTCGGGCGGTACGTCGGCGACGTAACCGGCGTACGCGGTGCGCAGCCACTGGGGCTGGTCCGGCCCGGTCGGCCCGGGCTCCCCCGGCCCCGCATCCGGGTCCGCCGTATGACGGACCCGGATCGCCTTGCGCAGTTGGTAGATGTATGTGTGCAGGGTGGTCAGAGCGGTCAACGGGGGTTTCTCGCCCCACAGTTCGTCGATGAGCGAAGCCGTGTGTACGACGTGGCCGCTGTGGAGAAGCAGCAGAGTCAGCACGCTGCGCACCTTTGGTGCGGAGAGCGTCACCCGTCGTTCCCCATCGAAGACCTCTAGCATGCCGAGTAGGCCGAAACGCATGTCTGCTCCCACGGGCTGGTCGGAACCGGCGAGACGCCGTGTCGTCGCGCGAGGTGATGATCGATCGGCGTCACGCCCGGCTTGGTCGGTTGCCCCGACATGACGAAGAGCCGGACAGAGCGGTACGACGTCGTCGGCGTACCCGCAGCCCGGATGCGATGGCCACACGGGGAGACGGCCCACCGTCCGCCTCCGGCGGCACGGTGCCTGCGCTCCCGCGGTGTCAGTTGGTTCTCTGCTGATTCATCGGCGCCTGCCCGTCCTTGCCCGGATCGCCGGCTGGGGTGCCGTGGACCAGGTCCTGGAATTCCTGGGCCAGAAAGTCGTAGGGGTGGGGGGTGGACGGGGCGGACACCTCGTCGAGCGAGGCCATCACCCCGTCGGGGAACTCGGTGTTCGCAGCTTCCAGGTTGTCCAGCAGCTGCGCCCGTGAGGACACGCCGAGGGTGACGCTGGTGAGGCGGGGGTTGCGCAGCAGCCACGCCAGGGCCATCCGCGCGGGGCTTTCACCGGTCTGCTCCGAGAGTTGACCGAGGCGGGCGAGGGTGCGGTGGACGATGTCCTGGAAGGGGCTGACGGTGGCGCCCAGGATGCCTTCGGTCAGACGTCCGGCCCCTTCGAGGCGGCGTCTTCGCGAATCCACCCGGTACCGCCCCGTCAACAGACCTCCCGCCAGGGGGCCCCAGGAGACGAGACCGGTGCCGCCGTGTTCGGCGTACGAGAGGTACTCGTGTTCCAACGAGCGCGTGAGCAGGTTGTAGTTCAACTGCACCGCGGCGATCGGCGGGAGGCCCCTTCCCGCGCACAGCCCATCCGCGTAACCGAGGTACCAGCCGGGTACGTTGCTCAGGCCGAGATAACGGATCTTGCCCTGGGCAATCAAATCGGTCGCCGTCTCCAGCGTTTCCTCGATGGAGGTGACGCGGTCCCAGAGATGGACGTAATAAAGATCTACATAGTCGGTATCCAGCCGACTCAGCGAATTCTCGACTGCGGCGGTCATTGCCCGACGGCTGCACCCACCGCTATTGACATCGCGCTGATCGGTGCGATAGCCGAACTTCGTCGACAGAACCACTCGGTCACGAGCGGAGCGCCGCTTCAATGCACGGCCGAGCCATTCTTCACTTTCCCCGTCGTTGTAGGCGTTCGCAGTGTCGAACAGATTGATTCCCCGCTCCAACGCGGTGTCGATCAGCGCGTCGGCCTCGGCCGGCGCCATCGACCAGCGCGGCCCCCAACGAGACCCCAAAGTGGCCGTACCCAGGCTCAACGCAGAGACGCGGATGCCTGTCCGGCCGAGCCTCCGGTACTCCACAGCACGATCCTCCCTGAGATGGGGCGAGAGAAGCCGACACGGATACGGATGTGACGACTCCGGTTGAAGACCGCCACCACCGACCGATACGGCTAACTTATTGGAGAATATTTACCTGTCATTTACACTGCCTTCCGAGTGGACGATCCCGCGGGCAACGATCTTGCACACGTCAGTCTTCATGAGTCCGCTAGCACTATCAACAGGCCCCGAACGGGAGGGCCGAAAGCAACCCCTTGAGGGGTATGGATATGCGCGAATAGTTGGCGAATCGGACGGATACCTCAATACATAGACAGCAGGCATCGATCCGGTCCTCCACTTCGACCACATGGCCACACGCGGCAAGACACTCTGGCCAGGCTTTTTGGTGTACGCGCCACTGAATATACGGAATTTCGCGTTCCGTAACCGTTCGGGGTCGATTCCCTGATTTTCCCGGCCAGATTTCGGATTCCCCTGGTCCGGTGGCAGTTGCCCCCGCGTGCGGCGCGGGAGACAGTGAAGAGGGGCACGGCGGAGAGGAGGAAGACACGCGGTCGCCGGCCGAAGGCACTCCTGGTAGAGCGACAGCGGCCGCCCGCTCGTCAGCTCCCGCAAAGCCTCCGGCCACTCTTCGTTTCTCGGAAACCGGCGAAAACCGGCGAACGGAGGAGCCATGTCGACCGAGACCCTCATAGCGATCATCGCCGCGGTGGTGGTCGTGCTGCTGCTGTGCGCGCTCGTGACGTGGAGAGTCACGCGCAGACGTCACCTGAGAGAACAGTTCGGCCCCGAGTACGAACGGGTCGTGGAGGAGGAAGGAAGCCGTTCGGCCGCGGAACGGGAGCTGCGGGAACGGCAGCAGCGCCATGACGCGCTGGAGATCAAGCCACTCTCGGCGACGGATCGCGAGAAGTACGCCCAGGGCTGGAGCAGGGCCCAGGAGGAGTTCGTCGATCACCCCGACGACGCGGTCCACGAAGCCGACCGGCTCGTGACCGCGCTCATGAGCGAACGCGGCTATCCGACCAAGGGGTTCGAGCAGCAGGTCAGCGATCTCTCGGTCGAGCACGGCCGGACGCTGGAGAACTACCGCACCGCCCACGAGGTGAGTGACCGCAGCAGCCGTCATCAGGCCACCACGGAAGAGCTGCGGGGCGCGATGGTCCGCTACCGGACCCTGTTCGACGAGCTGCTTCACAACGGCCATCGGCCACAGGAGCAGTAGCTCCGCAGGGCAGTGCCTGGGAGCAGTGCCTGGGAGCAGTGACTGAGAGCAGGCCCACATGCTCTCCCGGCCGGGCCGCACCGGCCGCAGGAGAGACCGGATGGAGGCAGAGCGAGATGGAGACGGGACACCGGGGCCCACTGGGGTCCGACACGAACGACGTGAACGACGTGAACGACACGAACGACGTGAACCATGTGAACGACGCGCGCAGTCTGTCCACCGATGATCTGAGCGGCGCCGGCGACACGAAGGCCGAAACCCGCGAACGCCCGGCCGAAGCTCCACCGGCCTTCCCGGGAGAAGCCACATCGGCCGACCGGCCCACGGGAGCCGCCGCCGGGGCGGAGCCCGCGAAGACACCCGGCGCCGGGCCTGACCGGGCCGCGGACAAGACCGCGGACGAGACGGCGGACAAGGCCGCGGACAAGGCGGTGGACGAGGCGGTGGACGAACCGCTCCTCGGCAGCGAGCAGGAGGAGTTCCGCGGCAGGTGGCAGCGGATCCAGGGCGACTTCGTGGATGACCCCCGGGAAGCGGTCGGTGCCGCGGACACCTTGGTCGCGGAGGTGATGCAGGCGCTGGCCCGGACGTTCTCCGACCACAAGCAGGCGCTGGAGGGCCAGTGGCAACGGGGCGAGGAAGTGGCGACCGAGGATCTGCGCGTCGCCCTGCAGCGATACCGTTCGTTCTTCAATCGGCTGCTGAAGACGTGAGCCCTCCCTCGCCGTTGGTACGGCCGGCCGCCGTGCCCGGCAGGAGTGCGCCGCACCGCACACCCGCTCACCGGCTCGCCCGCTCACCCGCCCGCCCGGACTCGCGTGCCCGGCGCAGGGCCTGATGGACCGACCAGGCGACCGACACGAGCGGTACGGCCACCACCGCGCCCAGTACGCCGGCCGCGATGGCGCCGCCGATCACCGAGAGCGCGACGACGACCGGGTGCAGCCGGACGGCCCAGCTCATCACGAGCGGGTGCAGGAGATGACCCTCGATCTGGCCGATGACCACGATCAGCGCGATGACGACCGCCGCCACGATCGGTCCCTTCGACGCCAGCGCCACCACGGCGGCGACGGCGAGCGCGATCGGTGAGCCGATCAGCGGAATGAAGGCGGCGAAGAACTCCAGCAGCGCCAGGGGAAGAGCCAGCGGCACCCCGAGGGCGAACAGGGCCAGTCCCACGAGTACGGCGTTGGTCGCCGCCACCACGATGATGCCGTGGGTGTACCCGGTGAAGGTCCGCCAGGCCGCCCGGCCCCCGATCGACACCCCGTCCCGGGCCGTCTCCGGAAGCTGGTCGCAGAACCAGTGCCACTGCCGATCGCCCGAGTGGATGAAGAAGACCGAGCAGAACAACGCGAGGACCAGGACCGTCACCACCGCCACCAGCCGGCCCAGCCCGCTGACGGCTGTGCTGACGATGGTGGAGCGATGGCTGGACAGGAACTCTCCGATACGGGACTGGATGTCGTCGAGCGTTCCCCGGTCGAGCCGGAACGGCGGCCCCTCCAGCCATTGTTCGATCCTGGCGAGCCCGTCGCTGAACTCCCGCTCCAGCCCGGCCTGCTCTCCGGCGACCGCCTCGCCGACGAGGCTCAGCACACCGAGGACGAGGACGATACTGCCGATCAGCGCCACGGCGACGGCGAGCGGCCGCGGCATCCGGCGCGCCAGCAGGTTCGCGACCGGTCCCAGCACCGCGGTGACGACCAGGCCGAGGAAGACGGCCGCCGCCACCTCGTGGAACCGCCCCAGCACGGAGAAGACCGCGTACACGACGGCTCCCACGACGAGAATCCGCCAGGCGTAGGCGGCGGCCGTCCTGAGCACCGGGTTCACCCCGGGCTCGTACCGCGGACCGGCCGGCACCTGCCGCGTTGCCGGGTTCCGCGCTGCCGGGCGGGTCATGCCGCGCAGCAGCGCCTGACGTGACGCGGCACGGATCCGGCGCCGTCGCCCTTCGGACGGTGCGCCGGGGTCCGTGTTGTCGGGCTGCGGATGTGTTGGCCTGGGCATTCCCTGCTGGTACCAGGAGGGACCGCGTCCTCCCGGTATCGCGCGGCGACATGCGCGGGATGTCACCCCAGGGGCGGAGTCGGGTGTCGGGCACGTGGTGGGACGACTCACTGCGTACGCGGGGGCCCCGGTGCTGGAATGGTCCCATGGCCGACACACCGTCCCGCACCGGATCGCCCGCGACCCACGACACCGACCTGATCGTCGTCGGAGGCGGACCGGCCGGCTGCGCCGCCGCCCGCATGGCCGCCGGCGTCGGCATGCGCTCGGTCCTGATCGAGCCGGACGCCCTGTGCCGCAACCTGTACCGCATCCCGGCCCTGAACAACGTTCTCGGCGGTCACACCAGCGGCCCCGCACTCGCCGACTCCATCACCGCGGAACTGAAGAGCACGGAGCCTTGCCGCCTGGCACTCGGCCGACGCGTCGTCGGACTCCGCGCCGCCGACGACCACGTCGCCGTCACCCTGGACACCGGTACTCGCCTGACCGCTCCGTACGTGGTCGTCGCCACCGGAGTCGGCCCCCTCCAGCCCCGCGACGTCCCCTGGGTCACTGCCCCCGACGCCCCCACCCTGTCCCCGCTCTGGCAGGCCGAAGCGGACGACGCCGAAGACCGCACCCTGCTCGTCCTCGGCGGCGACCGCCCGATCGGCACGTTCCTGCGCGCCCACCCGACCACCGCCACGCGCCTGCTCGTCGCCTACCCCGAGGCCGACGCATACAAGATCGAAGAGATCCGCGACGACGCCCGTGTCACGCTCCTGCCCGTCGAGCACCTGATCCTGTCCCCCTCCGAAGGGACAGCGGTGACAGCCGAAGCAGTGCGCCGGGACGGCGAACGGCACCCGGTCACGGCGGACGCCGCGTACGTGAGCATCGGAAACGCACCCACCGCCCCGCCCGGCGACCTCGTCCGAGGTCCGGACGGCTACTGCCCGCCGCCCCGCCAGCACCCCCGCGTCATCGTGGCCGGCGACCTGCGCTCCGCCCGCTTCCAGCGGATCATGACGGCCCTGGGCTCCGGCAGCGAAGCCGCGCTGCATGCCTACTACGCGGCGCGAGACCTCCCCGTCAGCGGCTGAGACACCCGCCGGGGCCACCGGAAGACCACCGGCCCCCTGGACCAGCCCCACTGGATATTGTGCGGATATGAAGATCACAGCGCTCGGTCTCGCGGTCGGGGTGGCGTTCGGGACGGCAACGGCGCTCGTCAACGCCCTCTCTTCCCCGTACTCGGAGATCGGGATGCCGTTGACCGGCACGATCGTGGGCAGGACGGCCAAGGTGCTGAGCCTGCTGCTGGACGCCGGCTGGTCGTGGGCCGCGCTGGCGGTCCTGACGGGCTGGCTGGCCAGGAGCCTTGCCCGGGGCGCGATCGCGGGAGCGCTGTCTCTGGTGGGAGCGACAGTGGCGTACTACGTCACGGACTCCGTCGTCGCGGATGCCAGTACGGACATGGGCGCCTGGGTGACGGTGGGTGTGCCGTTCGGGCTGGCCCTCGGCGCGATCGGCTCGGCCGTCAGACGCTCCGGGACGGTCGGTCTGCTTGCCGCGTTGGTGGTCCCCGTGGGGGCGGCGGCGCAGATGATCGTGATGCCGCCCAGGCCGCATCTCAGCGTGACCCCGTCCATCCTCGCCGCCGAGGTCATCGTCTGGACCGCCGCCGCGCTCGGCGCCGGGTGGGCGGTGCGCCGTTTCTGGACCCAGCGGAAAGTGGTCGGGACGGTTTAGCCCGCTGCGACGTCCTGGACGGGCGGAAGGTTCGGACGACGGGGGTGCGGGAAGCGCCTGAAAGCAAGTGTCACCGCGGTACCGCAGTGACTTCCGGCGGGGAGGGCGGGCGGCATGACGAATGCCAGGACACGCGTCGGGAATGTCGTGCCGCGCGTCGTACGGTCGGTACGGGGGTGGACGCCGCACCGGCCGCGCCTGGCGGGGGCGGCGATGGGCCTCGGCGCGGCGGCGGTGCTGGTGGGATGTGGGCTCGCGAACGCCGTGATCGGGCACGGTCGGCTGCCGGTGCAGGTGTCGCTGGTCGTGGTGTCGGCCGCGGTGGTGCTCGCTCTGCCGGTGATCGTCGCGCCGCCGGAGAAGCGGATGCTGGCGATGGTGCTCTGCCTGGTGGTCCTGGTGATCGCGATGCCGGCCGGTTTCCGCGACGCCGTACTGAGCGTCCGCGGCGAACGGACACCCGCGACGGTCACCGAGATCACCCGCTCCCCGAGGCCGCGCACCGGAGGCGATCAGTACGAGTGCACGATCCGGCTCCCCGACGGCCGCGAGACGTTCGTCGACGGCAAGGAGGTCTGCACCGCGTCCACCCGCGTCGGCGACCGCATCCGCGTGTACACCGACCCGTACGACCTGGTCACCGCGAAGGCAAAGGCCCCCGCGGTCACGTTCCCCATCCTCGGAACGGTCGTCGGTGTGGCCACGCTGCTGCTGGTCGTGGTGACGTCCCAGACGATGGGGCGCAAGCGCCGCGCCCCCGAATAGGACCTGGGGGCGCGGGAACCCCCGGACAGGCAGAACGGGAACAGGCAGGCCGCACGGACCCAGGCGGGTGCCACAACGTGCCTCACCGGCAAGGCCCTTCACCTGTGCGCCCGCAAGGATCGCTGCCATGCACATCCAGCCCCGCGATCTGCGGTCCCTGCACCTTGTGGCGCTGGTGCAGGAGTTCGGTCCGACCTGTCTGGTCGCCCGCGACGAGGACGGAATCCGCGGACACGTCATCGGGTTCGTCACCGCCCCCATGCTTGACCAGCGAACTCGCCGTCACCGCATCCGGAAGGACGGCGGCTGCTCAGCCGATGGCTTTCACCGACAGAGGGCTCTGATAGGCCACCGCCCGGCCAGGGGCCAGATCCCCGGTGTGGTTGGAGCAGTTCGCGTCGAAGTAGTAGCTCACCGTCTTGGTCGTCTCGTTGGAGAGCAACTGTGCACGGACCTGAAGAGTGAGGCAGACGCCGTCCGGTGGGTTGGAGATCTGGAACTCCTGTTGAGCGGCGTTCCAGTACCGGATCCTTCCCGGGGCGGCCTGCGCGTTGGCGGTCAGGCCGACCGCAAGCACGACTGCGGTGCCGACCGTCAGACCGAGCCTGCCCAAGTGTGCGAATCGGAGCATGAGAGGTGTCCCCTTTCCTGTGTGACACGGGCTCTTTGTGTTCAAGCCCTCCAGGAGGGACATCCCACCGACCGGCGCCATTCAGAGGAGATCCACGCGAATCATCGCCAAACGAGTGATAGTTCATGTAACCGGATCGTCTGCTTCGACGGTTACCGTTCGGCCTCTTCCACCGCCTGCATGACCATGCCCTGCACAGAGAGTTCCACGGCCGGCTGCGCGGGCGGGTCCGCGAGGGCCTTCAAGGGGCAGACGAGTCGGGCTGTACGCCGGGGACTGTCGGCGCAACGCTATGACCTGCACAAACGTGCAGGGATGGTGCTTCCGTGGCTACTTTGATGGCTACGTAACAAGACATCCCCGCCCGGATCGGCCCGGACGGGGACGTCGCCGCTCCTGAGATTCAGACGGTCCCTTCGATGCGTTCGAAGATGTCCGCGTCCGTCTCCCTCTGCCAGACCGGCAGGTCGGACCAGTCGGCAACATATCCGGGCTTCGGGTCTTCGAAATACCGGAACATCTGGGCGGTCCAGCAGATCGCGACGAATCGGCCCTTCTGCTCGCGGGTGAGCCTCGCCGCATGCCCGCCGCTGACCTCGATGAAGTCGCGCACCTGCCCGTACACGGCGGTAGCCGCTTCGCGCTCCCACTCGGGCGTGTCGTCCCACGGCGTGACGTAGCCAGGCTTGGGCTCACCGGGGTAATGCTTGTTCACACCGTCGATCCACGCCTCGCGGAAGATCCGGCCGTCATTCATGCGCGTGTCCCTCTCGTCATGCGGTGCGCGGAAGCGCCGCGATTCGGTGATCAAGAGTCGAGACTCGGTCATCGGACATGAGCGGGGCAAGACCCCCCCGAAGCCCGTCCAGCTTCCTGCCGATGAATCCCGAATTCGACCGGTCGGCCAGTCCGAGCGCTTGCTCCGTGTAGTACACGACCTGGTCGATGTCCCGTCTGTGCGCCCCGAGCACGGCGAGGTCGCTCAGGACGGCAGCGCGGCGACGCAGGGACAGAGGCTGGGCAAGGGCTGCGGTGAGCGCTTCGTCGGCGAGATCAGGGCGGCCCAGTTGGAGGTAGCAGGCCCCTCTCTCCTCTGCCAGGCGGGAGCCGTCGAAGCGGAGCCAGCCGCCGTTATGGGAGTGAGCGCTGTCGAGGGCGTGCACTTTCTCAGCTTCGTCAAGAGCCCGGTTGCACGCGTCGAGATCGCCCACGGCCGCGTACGTCTGCGCCTGGACGGCCGCGACCCAGTGACGGGTGGAGAGAGTGTCGTCGCCCCTCCGGGCGATGCGGAAAGCTGCCGCGAGCAGGGGCTGGGCAGCGTGCGCGCGGCGCGCGTACAGCTCGACGTACGCGTGGCGGGTCATGGCACAGGCCCACAGGTCGTGGTCGCCACCGGCGTAGGCCGCGTTGGCGGCCAGCGTGTAGCACTGCGCGGCGTCGGTGTACCGGTTGGCGTCGAAGAACAGCTCGCCGACGAGCTGGTAGAGGTCGGCCGTCATCCGACACAATCGGGACCGATCCACAGCAGTACGGGTCTCGGTCAATCCCTTCGCCATCACATCGAGCTGTGCGCGCACCGCAGGGAAGACGACCTGCTTGGCGTCCGATAGCGCGTAGACCTGCCAGAGGCTGCGATGCAAGGCGTCCCCCGTCTCCAGTAGCGTCGACGCTGCGCGCCCTCGGGCGGCATCATCGGGATCGGGAAGTGCGACCAGCGCACCCGTAACGGCGAGCAGACCCAGGACTTCGCGGCGCTTCATCTCGTCATCATCACCATGGAGGAGGGGTGGAGCAGCGGAGAGCCCGGCTGTCTCGGCCGGCTGTTCGTCGGAGAGAAGGGCTTCCAGCTCGGGGAGGGTCACTCCCAACAGCCCTGCGGTCTTCGGCCGTTGATGGGGACGCGGGGTGGCACGACCACTTTCCCAACGGACCACGGTGGACGCGGCCACCGAGAGCGCTTCTGCGAATTCCTCCTGAGAGTAGCCCCGGGCCGCGCGCCGTTCCGCAAAGTGCCTTCGCCTCGACGTCATAGGTCTCCCCTCACGAGAACTCTTTCACGCACTCATACCCGCCACGCGCCAACGCCTGGAAAACGCCCGGGTATTGCGCGAGGTCCGCTCTGGGAGAAGGTAACGGATCGTCGTTGACTGGTCACACGCCGCTCGGAGGCCGAAGGACCCTCCGGGCGGCCCCCGACGGAGAGGAGGGACCGAGTGACATCCTCCGGACTGCCCCGCAGGAACCCTGGCGCCAGTGGCCGTACGTACACGCCGCCGGAGCCCCGACCGGGTGCGCCGAGCCGGGCTCTTCGGGTGCGAGCGGCCGGCGGCTGGGAGAGGTTCATGCGCCGCATCGAGACCCAGCAGGAGCCGGAGGAGTGAACCCGGTCGGTTCCGACGGCTACGAGCACCACCCGCTCCTGGAGGAGCTTGTCCGTGACATCGCCTCGCGTGGGGAGGGTGTGCTCGTCGCCGTCACACACGAGCTCCACAGCCACGGCACGGTCCGCATCGCGCACATCCGGCCCGCGTCCGGAGTCGAATGGACGACCGCGGCCGACAACATCCAGTCCGCTCGCCCCCTGAGCTGCGGCCCGCAGATCGCCGTCCGCACCCCCTGGCGCAGACGGATTCCCGCACCACACCCTTCAACCCAAGGAGTCTCATGACCACCTCTGTCGCACTCCCCTCCCCCACGCGGCCGTGGGGTGCGGGCCGACTCGCGCCCTACCCGACGGTCATCCGCCGACCCCACGCCACGGTCGCCATCGACCCCACGACGCAGCTCGGGGTGTTCCGCGACCGCGTCGGGCGGGTGGTCGAGATGGGCAAGCACGGCACCAGCTCGGGCACCGAGACCTCCACGACGACGAACTCGGACTCCCGGAACGACCAGGGTCACGATCAGGACAGCACGCAGGACTGATGACCATGACCGAGGAGAGGCCGGTTCTGGTGGCCACCGAGGCGGACGACATCACCGCCGACATGGTGATCACCGAACTCAACCGGCGAGATGTGCCGGTGGTCCGGTTCAACCCCGCCGACATCGGCGAAAACCTCACGGTCTCGGCTCGGTTCGGCACCTGCCCGGCCCCGGTGGTCGGGCAGGTGCGTACCCCGTCGAGAACCGCTGATGTGACCCGGGTCCGGTCGGTGTACTGGCGCCGCCCGGAATGGCCCACGTTTCCCCACCTGTCCGCTGACGACTCTCGGTTCGCGGCGGCGCAGGTCCGCTACGGACTCGGTGGCACCCTCTTCGCCCTGGGCGGCCCGCTCTGGGTCAACCACCCCCTGCGCATTGCCGCAGCCGACTACAAACCCGCGCAGCTCGTACTCGCCCAGCAACTCGGCTTCACCATCCCTCCCACCCTTGTCACCAACGACCCGGACGAGGCCCGCGAGTTCGTCCAGGCTCAAGGACAGGCGATCTTCAAGGCGCTGCGATGGACCCCCTACACGCGTGACAGCGTGCCGATGACGGGATGGACCGCCCCCGTCACCCCCGGCGAGATCGACGACAGCGTTCGGGGCGCGCCCCATCTGTTCCAGGCCCGCGTGGACAAAGTCGCCGACCTTCGCGTACTGCTCGTAGGCCGGCACACGTTCGCCGTACGCATCGACTCCGACCTCCTGGACTGGCGCAAGGACTACAGCGCCCTGACTTACACCGTGGAGCACCTTCCCGACCGGGTGGCCAAGGGACTGCATGCCTACCTGGACCGGCTGGATCTGGTATCGGGAAGCTTCGACCTCGCGGTCGACCGGGCGGGGGCCTACTGGTGGCTGGAACTGAATCCCAACGGACAGTGGGGGTGGCTGGAGAACGAGACTGGCCTCCCGATGTCCGCTGCCTTCGCCGACCTACTCGCACAAGGAGATCGCCGATGACCGACCCGGCATCCGAGCGACGCCGCATGGCAATCGTTCTCATGAATGAAGGGGTCCTGAAATCCCCCTGGCTGCGTGAGGCCATCGAGTCCGTCCCCCGCGAGCGGTTCCTCCGCCCGGGAGTCTTCCTGGACGAGGGGCGGACCTGGCTGCCCGTCACCGCCACCGACACGAATCCGGACGAGTGGCTGAAGATCGCATACAGCGTCGACACCCTCACCACCCAGCTCGACGGCCACCTCACCGCCGACCAGGCCGACGAACCCGTAGTGGGTGTGCCCACGTCCTCCTCGACCGACCCGGCCACCGTCGTCGGCATGATCGAGATCCTGGACCTCGTGACGGGCCACCGAGTCCTGGAGATCGGCACAGGCACCGGCTACTCCACAGCCCTGATGTGCCACTACCTCAGCGAGGACAACGTCGCCACGGTCGAGGTCGACGCGCAGGTGGCCGCACGCGCCGATGCCGCTCTCGAAGCTGTCGGCTTCTCGACGTGGACGGTGACGGGCGACGGGCTCCTCGGCCACCCGTACCGGGCACCGTACGACCGGGTCATCGCCACCTGCGCGGTTCGCCGCATCCCGTACGCCTGGATCAGGCAGACGAACCCTGGAGGCATCGTCCTCGGCACGGTCGGCTCGTGGCCGTGGGGAACCGGCCTCGCGAAACTGACCGTCGGCGATGACGGCACCGCCGGGGGCTCGTTCGTCGGGCGCTCCTCCTTCATGCAGGCGCGTGCCCAGGCAGTGGCCCCCGCGGCTGGCGATCTCTCCGCCCGGACCGCGTACGCGGACAGCGAGCGGCGCACTCAGGTGTCTCCTCTTGTCCTGGAGGAGTGGATGCCCGCCTTCCTTGCGCAGTTGGCGGCGCCCGGCGTTCAGTTCGTCCGCGCGACGGGCGGTGACGGCTCGCCCTTGCGGTATCTGTTCGATCCAGAGAAGGAGTCGTTCGCCGAGTTCCTCGCCGACGGCGAGAACTGGACCGTCCGCCAAGGCGGTCCAGTGGCCCTGTGGGACGACGTGGAACGTTCCCTCGTCGCCTGGCGGGGCGCCGGGGCGCCGGAGATCGACTCCGTACGGCTCCACGTGACGCCCACGTCCCACCGGTACTGGATCGACCAGGCGCCCTCCCTGCGCTGGGAACACCGGATCACCTGACTCACTACGCTCCGGACATGGACGACGAACCGCTCTCCCAGTGGGCCGAGCGTCGCGATGCGAGGATCGGGCAGTTCCGCGCCGTACCCCTCGTCACCGGCGACGGCCCGAGGGCATCGCATCTGAACCCCGATGCTCCCCGCGCGATCCAGCGGTGGAACGGCCATCTGTGGGAACCGCACAGCTTCTCGGCGAACCTCGCGGAAGCACGACGCATCCTGTTTCCCCACACCGAGGCTGCCTCCACCCGTGAGGCAACACCGAAGCTCGGCCCCGGGACCGGCAGACATCGGAAGCCTCCGACTTCCTCATGATTCTCTGGCGTCCAAGCCATACCTCTGAAACCGGCCCCCAGTGGTAGACCACCTGCGGCACACTGGCGCCCTTGAGCACCGACATATCCGATGACCCATGGGCACAGCGGGTATTTGACGTGGCTGGCCCGCGATACTCGCTACGCTCTGGCAGCCCTGAACGCCCTGGTTGGCTATACGCAGACCACTCCGGTACCACCAGCCGCCTGGGTCTGCTTCGAGGACTTCCTTTCCTTCGCGGGAAAGGTCTCCCGGACTCTGTGGCCAATAGGAAAGAGCCCGAAAGGGACCGTTGAGGGCCTGAAGTGGCGGACGAAGCGAGGTGCGTTTCTACGAAGGATTCTTGAGGTGGAGGACTCGTCCCCACTGGAGGCCCGCGAAGTCCGTGACGGAAGCGAGCACTTCGACGAGCGCCTTGACGAGTGGATCGTCAGCCTGCCTCGCCCCACCGTCGAGGAGTGGCAGGCAGGCACCAAGCCCACATACCCAGCTCCCCCCATGCGCCTTATCAACGTAGAGGCGGGCACGATCCAAGTCGCCGGCGCGGACCTGGATCTGCGTTTCATGGCTGCGGAACTTCAGCGACTCCTGACCAAGATCGAGGAGCTTGAGCCGTCGGTGGCCGCACTCCCCGCTGACATGGCGGCTCTGCTGTCCACCTCGCCCCCGTTTCCGATCATCCCGTTCGACGCACCCGCGCAGAACCCTGGCGGCATTCATGCCTGGCTTGACGAGCAGAATTCCCCCGGACCCGGCCCCGGGACCGCAACAGCGGACACCTAGGCGTATACGCATCACACGGAGGGCCCCCCGACTCAGCCAACACCCATACCAAGCCGCCCAGCATGGCTACCTTCATGGCTACCTTCATAGCCGCGAGGTCCGGTTAGATCCGGTATGGAACGGGGTGAGGTGACGCCCACGATTCCATGAGAAAAGGCCCCTGGCCTGCAATATTGCAGGCCAGGGGCCTGAGCGGCAGACGAGTCGGGCTGTACGCCGGGTTCTGTCGCCCGGTCGCCTCGCGGCGGCCGGGGAGACGGCCATCCATCTAGGACCGGCATTGCTGCCGGTCTCGTGCGGTCTACCCGCGAACTCGGGCGGGCAGCCCTCGATCATTCGCGCAGGGCCGTCTTGCGACGGCCCCTCTTGACCTTGCTCCGGGTGGGGTTTACCTAGCCGCCTGAGTCACCTCAGGCGCTGGTGGTCTCTTACACCACCGTTTCACCCTTACCGAGGACCGAGGTCCCCGGCGGTCTGTTTTCTGTGGCACTGTCCCGCGGGTCACCCCGGGTGGCCGTTAGCCATCACCCTGCCCTGTGGAGCCCGGACGTTCCTCGGGGAGATCCGAGGATCCCCACGCGGCCGTCCGCCCGGCTCGTCTGCCGTGCCGACCATGCTACCCGCCTGACGGGGGCCGCCGGCCGGGGACCGCCTGCGTGAGCGGTTCGTGCGGCTCGGCAGTCAGGTCACACACCTTCCTCGGTCGCCCGCCGGGCTGCGGGGTCGGTGGATCAGCTGTTCGCGGAACAGGGAGTGATTCCCTCGGGCGTGGCAGCGGGACCGCGCGAGGCTGTCGGATGCGGAGGGGCGCGGTGAGCGCTTGACCCTGCCGCGGCGTCAACGTTTCTACTGGCCTCATGCGTATCGGAGAGATCGCCGCGCTCGTCGGGGTCACCTCGCGGGCCATCCGGCACTACCACCACATCGGTCTGCTTCCCGAGCCCGGGCGCCGGGCGAACGGTTACCGCTCGTACGGCGTGCGGGACGCCGTGGTGCTGGCCCGGATCCGGCGGCTCACCGAGCTGGGGCTCGGGCTGGACGAGGTGCGGGACGTGCTCGGGGACACAGCGGGCCGTGAACTCATGGAAGTACTCGCCGAGTTGGACGCGGACCTGGCCCGGCAGGAGGCCGGGATCAGGGAGCGGCGGCGTCGGCTGGCCGAGTTGCTGGAGGCGCCGGTCTCCGACGAGGAGACCGTGCCGCCCGCGCTCGCCGAGCTGCTGGGCACGGGGCCGGCCACCGGTTCGCCCTCGGCCGACAGGGATCGTGAGCACCTGACGCTGCTGGATACGTCGGGCATGGGCGGTGAGGTCCGGGCCGCGTTGATGAGGCTGGCCGATGACCCGGCCGTACCCGTTCTGTACGAGCGGCTGGACGCGCTGTCCGGGGCGCCGGTGGGCGATCCGCGGATCGCCCCGCTCGCCGCCGACCTGGTGGCCGCCGTGCCGGACGAGGTGCTGGCGGCGATCGGGGCGGACGGGCCGGTCGTTCCGGGGTTCGGCGAGGCGCTGCTCGACGACTGGGCGCCCGCCCAGGCCGAGGTGGTGCGCCGGGTGATGGCCGGTCTGGCCGAGCGCGTGGCGGGGGCCGGGGGCGAGGGACGTGCGGGAGACGAGGAGCGTGCGGGAGACGAGGGGAGTGCGGGATGAGTGTGCGGGTTGCGCGATGGGCCGTGGGGGGTGTGGTGGTGGCCGAGGTGGTCCTGGTGGGCTGTCTGTCGGCCGGGGTCCAGGTGCCCACGGTGGTGCTGCTCGGGGCCAGGGCGTCGGCGGTGGTGCTGCTCGGGTTCGAGGCCGTGGTCCTGGGGCGGCTCCTGCGCGCGGGACGCCGTGCCGGGCTCGGGTGGCGGGAGGCGACGGCGGCGGCGCTGCGTACGGTCGTACCGGAGCGGGCGCGCCGGCTCACCGCGCACGAGGTGCGCGCCCTGCACAGCCTCGGGCTGTGGGTGCGGGGGCGGCGGCACGGCGTTCCCGAGGGTGCCGTCGCCGTCGCGTACACGGGCCCGCAGACCGCGATGATGTACGGCCTGCTCTTCGTCTCCGTGGTCGAGACGGTGATGCTGGCGCTGCTGGTCCCTTGGCCCCTCGTGCACGGGATTCTGCTGGTGCTGGACGTGTACGGGGTGGTGTTCGTCCTGGCGCTGCACGCCTCGTGCGTGACCCGGCCGCATGTGGTGGCTGCCGACGGGGCGCTGCGGCTCCGCTACGGCGGGCTGTTCGATCTGCGGATCCCCGCCGACGCGGTCGCCGGGGCGCGGATCGAGCGCCGGTTCCCCGAGGGCGGCCCGGTGCGGGCGGGTGCGGACGGGGTGCTCGATCTCGTCGTGGGCGGGCAGACCACCGTGAGCGTGGAGCTGACCGCTCCGGTGGAGTTCGTGCGGCTGCTGGGGAAGCGGGGGCAGGCGCGGACGGTCCGGTTCCACGCGGATGATCCGGGCGCCGTGGTGGCCGCGCTCGGGCGGGGGCGCGAAGACGCCGGGTGACCGGGCCGGGGACCGCCTCTCCCCTCCTGCTCATACCGGGGCGAAGAGCACCTTCGACGAGCCGGGGTCCGCCTGGGTCAGCCTGACCCGCAGCCGCTCCCCCAGCGGGAGTTTCGTGTCGCCGCCGTCGATCCGGGCGACCACCGCCGGGTCGTCGATGTGGACGGTGCCGGTGGTGGGTTCCTGGTCCGCCACGTCGACCACGTACGCGTCGAAGATCTCGCCGATCCGGTCCTTGAGCAGCGCGGCCTCGACCAGGTCGACGCACTCGCGCTCGACGGTGTTGGCGCGTCTGGTGCCGTCCGCCATCTCCTTCGGCAGGCCGGGCAGTGCGGCACTGACCCACTCCGGCGGTTCCTGTTCCGCGACTGCGGCGAGGCAGAGCTCGGCCGCGTACCGGTCGACCAGGCGGCGCAGCGGGGCGGTGCAGTGCGTGTAGAGGTCGGCGACGGCGGCGTGGACGGCGGGGGTGGGGAGTTCGCCATGGTCGAAGACCGTGTAGCCGGCGCCGCGCAGCAGGGTGGTGCACTCCTGGAGGAACGCGGCGTGGTCGGCCCTGTTCGGGTCGAGGGAGCGGACGACCTGGGCGTACGGGACGTGGTGCGGCCAGTCGATGTGCAGTGCGTCGGCCGAGCGGCGGAGCCGGGCCACGGCGCCGTCCGGGGCGACCGGCAGCGTGCGCAGGATGCCGGTGCCGGTCTCGGCCATGAGGTGGGCGGCGGCCATGCCGGTCAGCAGGGAGAGCTGGGCGTTCCAGCCGTCGGCGGGCAGCGGGGCGCGGTATTCGAGGCCGTACGTGCCGTCGTGCGCGACGATCTCCTGTTCGGGCACGTTGAGGGAGATGCCGCCGCGGGCGACCTCCTGTTCCTCGCGGAGCCGTCCGATGTCGCGGAGCAGGGCCAGGGAGTCCTCTGCGGTGCCGGTGTCGATCTGCCGCTGGACGCCCGCGTAGTCGAGTTTGGCGCGGCTGCGGACGAGGGCCCGGCGCACCGAGGTGGCGACGACCCCGCCCTCGGTGTCGAGGTCGATCCGCCAGAGCGCGGCGGGGCGGGTCTGCCCCGGCAGGAGGCTGGCGGCGCCCTCGGAGAGCAGGGTGGGCTGGAGGGGCACCTTGCCGTCGGGGAAGTAGAGGGTCGTCACCCGGCGGTGGGCCTCGGTGTCGAGCGCTCCGCCGGGGCGCACGAAGGCGGCGACGTCGGCGATGGCGTAGTGCACCCGGTAGCCGTGCCGGCGGCGTTCGAGGTGCATGGCCTGGTCGAGGTCGGTCGAGGTGGGCGGGTCGATGGTGAGGAACGGCAGGTCCGTCGCGTCCTCGTGGGCCGATACCGCCGGGTCCTTCGCCGCCTGTGCCGCTTCGGCGAGGACCTCGGCCGGGAAGTCGTCGGGAAGGCCGAGCTCGGTGCGCAGTTCGCGCAGGGACGCCCTCAGCGGGGAGTCGGCCGGTCCGGTCATGCGGAGATGGCGGCGGGGCATGGACCGAGCGTAGGTCGGGGCGGGGCGGGCGGCATCCCGGGCGGCGGCCCGGACGGCCCCGCCGCCCCCGTACGCTGGCGCGGGGGAACCGGTCCCGCCCCCTGACCGTGCGTACGAAGGAGAACCGCCGTGCTCGTGCTGTTGCCGCCCTCCGAAGGAAAGGCCGCCTCGGGGCGCGGTGCTCCCCTGAAGCCGGAGTCGCTGTCGCTGCCCGGTCTGGCCGAGGCGCGGGCGGCGGTGCTCGACGAGCTGGTCGAGCTGTGCACGGCGGACGAGGAGAAGGCCCGCGAGGTGCTCGGGCTGAGCGAGGGGCTGCGCGGCGAGATCGCGAAGAACGTGGAGCTCCGGACGGCCGGGACGCGTCCGGCCGGGGAGATCTACACGGGCGTGCTGTACGACGCGCTGGACCTGGCCTCCCTGGACGCGGCGGCCAGGCGGCGGGCAGGAAAGTCGTTGCTGGTCTTCTCCGGGCTGTGGGGCGCCGTGCGGGTGGGCGACCGGATTCCGTCGTACCGCTGCTCGATGGGCGTGAAGCTGCCGGGGCTGGGCGCGCTCGGGGCGTACTGGCGTGACCCGATGGCGCGGGCGATGCCGGAGGCGGCCGGCGACGGGCTCGTCCTGGACCTGCGGTCCTCCGCGTACACCGCTGCGTGGAAGCCGAAGGGCGAGGTGGCGGAGCGCACGGCGAGCGTGCGGGTGCTGCACTCCCAGTTGGTGGACGGGGTCGAGAAGCGGTCGGTGGTCAGCCACTTCAACAAGGCGACGAAGGGGCGGCTGGTCCGCGATCTGCTGGTCTCCGGCGCACGACCGAAGGGGCCCGCGGAGCTGGTGGAGACCCTGCGCGGGCTCGGGTACGTGGTGGAGGCCGAGGTTCCGGCGCGGGCCGGGCGGGCGTGGTCGATCGATGTCGTGGTGACGGAGATCCACTGAGCCGACGGCCTCCTCCGGGTGGGTCGTCGAATCGTGAGCGTTGCATCGGTCGTCGAGTCACGCGTGCCGCATCGGTCGTCCGGTCGAACGTGTCGCATCGGTCACCCAATCGCGCATGTTGCATCATGTGCAACGCTCGTTGCGTACAGTGCGTTCGGCGCGGCAAGATGAGCGCATGACCTCCTCTGTGCTGGATCTCGCCCCTGTCGTGCCCGTAGTCGTCCTGGAGGACGCCGCCGACGCGGTGCCGCTCGCCCGGGCCCTGGTCGCGGGCGGGCTCCCGGCCATCGAGGTGACGCTGCGCACGGCCGCGGCGCCGGACGCGATCAGGGCGATCGCGGCCGAGGTGCCGGACGCGGTGGTCGGCGCCGGCACCGTGATCTCCGGGCGGAACGTCTCCGACACTGTCGCCGCGGGCGCCCGGTTCCTGGTCAGCCCCGGCTGGACGGACCGGCTGCTGGACGCGATGAAGGCCTCGGGGGTGCCGTTCCTGCCGGGCGTCTCCACCACGTCCGAGGTGGTCGCGCTGCTGGAGCGCGGGGTCACCGAGATGAAGTTCTTCCCGGCCGAGGCGGCCGGCGGCACGGCGTACCTGAAGGCGCTCTCCGCGCCGCTTCCGCAGGCCCGGTTCTGCCCGACCGGCGGCATCTCGCTCGGCTCGGCGCCGTCCTACCTGGCGCTGCCCAACGTCGGTTGCGTGGGCGGCAGTTGGATGGTCCCAGCGGATGCGATCGCGGCGAAGGACTGGGCGCGGGTGGAGCGGCTGGCGTGCGAGGCGGCGGCGCTGCGCGGCTGATCTCCCCCACCCGCCCCTTCCCGGAACCGGGGCTCGGCCCCGGACCCCGGTGGGTGTGGGCGAGGCGCGGGGCACTCCCGCGCCCCAGCAGAAACGGCGGCTTCACGCTGCCGGGGAAGCCGTTCCGCTGCCCCGCCGAAGCGGAAGGCCCTCTGCTGTCCCGCCGGGAGGTTGCCGCATCCGCGCGGGATCCTCCGCTCGCCGCCTCACCCCAAGAGCGACGTGTCACTCGGCACCCGAACTGTCACGTTCCCGCCCACGCACCACATCACCGCCGACACCGGAACGAAAACCGGGCGCCACTCCCCCGCCCCCGCCTCACCGCAAATGCGATGTGTCGTTGAGCAGCCTCACCGACGCGTTGCCGTCCGCGTAGTACGCCACCGCGGAGACCGAGGCCGCCGAGAGTTCCATCCGGAACATGGCCTCCGGCGGGGCGCCGAGTGCCAGCCGGACCAGGGTCTTGATCGGCGTCACATGGGTGACCAGCAGGACCGTGCGGCCCGCGTAGCGGGTGGTGAGGCGGTCGCGGGTGGCCGAGACACGGCGGGCGACCTCGGCGAAGCTCTCGCCGCCGCCGGTGGGGGCCACCTTCGCGGAGGCCAGCCAGGCGTCCAGGTCGGTGCCGTACCGCTCCCGTACCTCGGCGAACGTCAGCCCCTCCCAGGCACCGAAGTCCGTCTCACGCAGGCCCTCCTCGATCCGGACCTCCAGACCGAGCCGGGCCGCCACCGCGGCCGCCGTCTCGCGGCAGCGGCGCAGCGGGGAGCTGACGATCTCCTCGACCGTGCCGCGGTCGGCCAGCGACCGGGCGATGCACTCGGCCTGGTGGCGGCCGGCCGCCGAGAGTTCCGGGTCGCTGCCGCCGCTGCCGGAGAACCGCTTCTCGGGGGTGAGGGCGGTCTCGCCGTGCCGGAGCAGTACGAAGGTGGCGGGCGCACCGAGATCGGGCGCCGCGCCCCAGCCGACCTGCGGGGCCGCCGGGGAGGCCGCGGCCGGCCGGGAGGCCAGGGCCGCGCGGGCCTTCGCCGCGCCCGCCGCCGCGTCACCGGGCGGGCCGGAGACCGGCGGCAGGCCGGAGGCCGCCGAGGACCGGGGGGTGTCGAGGGAGGCCGTCGAAGCCGACGGCTCCCACTGCTTGCCGCGCTTGCCCGCGTCCATCGCCTCGTTGGCGAGCCGGTCCGCGTGCTTGTTCCTCTCGCGCGGGATCCACTCGTACGTGACGGCGGAGGCCGGCAGGATCCTGGCGGCCTCCGCCGCGAGCGGCTTCATGTCGGGGTGCTTGATCTTCCAGCGGCCCGACATCTGTTCCACGACCAGCTTCGAGTCCATCCGGACCCGTACCCGGAGCGCGCCGTCCGCCGAGGCGTCCGGCACCAGCGCCTTCGCCGCCTTCAGGCCCGCGATGAGGCCCTTGTACTCGGCGACGTTGTTCGTCGCGACGCCGATGTACTCGGCCGCCTCGGCGAGGGTCTCCCCCGTCGCCGGATCGATGACGACCGCTCCGTAACCGGCGGGCCCGGGATTGCCCCGGGATCCGCCGTCGGCCTCGATGACGAACTGGCGCGGCTGGGTCATTACAGGCCCGACTCCGACGTACGGACCAGGATGCGGTGGCAGTTCTCGCAGCGCAGGACGGTGTCCGGGGAGGCCGCCTTCACGTCGTTGACCTCGGTGATGTTCAGTTCGAGGCGGCAGCCCTCGCAGCGGCGCTGGTAGAGGCGGGCGGCGCCGACCCCGCCCTGCTGGGCGCGGAGCTTGTCGTACAGCTTCAGCAGGTCCGCGGGGACGGAACCGGCGACGACCTCGCGCTCCTTGGTGACAGTCGCGGCCTGCTCGTCGAGCTCCTTGGTCGCGGCGTCGCGGCGGGCGGTCGCGTCGTCGGCCTTGGCCTGGACGGCGGAGACCCGGTCGGACAGTTCGGTGACGCGCTCCTGGGCGGACTCGCGGCGCTCCATCACTTCGAGGACGACGTCCTCCAGGTCGCCCTGGCGCTTGGCCAGCGAGGTGATCTCGCGCTGGAGGCTCTCCAGGTCCTTCGGCGAGGTGACCGCGCCGGAGTCGAGACGCTGCTGGTCGCGGGCGGAGCGCTGGCGCACCTGGTCGACGTCCTGCTCCGCCTTGGTCTGTTCGCGGGCGGTGTCGCTCTCCTCGGTCTGCGAGGCGACCAGCAGGTCGCGCAGTTGCGAGAGGTCGCTGGTGAGCGACTCGATCTCGGCGTGCTCGGGCAGCGACTTGCGCCGGTGCGCGAGCTGCGACAGGCGTACGTCGAGGGCCTGGACGTCGAGGAGTCGGATCTGGTCGGCGGGCGCGGCGTTCAGTTGGGGGCTCCAGAAGAGTGGTGGGTGGTGGTGGTCCAGGGGTCGGTGACCTGCTTCGAGACGTGGACCCGCAGGTCCCATCCGTGGCGGTCGGAAATCGCGTCGAGCTGCGCCGCGGCCTGTTCGCACCAGGGCCATTCGGTGGCCCAGTGGGCGGCGTCGATCAGGCCGAGCGGGGAGTGCTGGACGGCTTCGGAGGCCGGGTGGTGGCGCAGGTCGGCCGTGAGGAAGGCGTCGGCCCCCGCGGCGCGCACCGCGTCGAAGAGGCTGTCGCCGGAGCCGCCGCTGACCGCGACGGTGCGCACCGTCGCCGCCGGGTCGCCGGCGAGCCGGATGCCCTGCGCGGTGGCGGGCAGCCGGGCGGCCGCGCGGGCGGCGAATTCGGCCAGGGTCTCGGGGTGGTCGAGCACGCAGATCCGGCCGAGGCCACGCCGGCCCTTCGGGTCGGACGGGTCCGGTACGAGGGGGCCCTCGACGCGCAGGTCGAGTGCGCCGGCCAGGGCGTCGGAGACGCCCGGGTCCGCGGTGTCGGCGTTGGTGTGCGCGACGTGCAGCGCGATGTCGTGCTTGATGAGGGTGTGCACGACCCGGCCCTTGAAGGTGTCGGCCGCGACCGTCGTCGTACCCCGCAGATAGAGCGGGTGGTGGGTGACGATCAGCTGGGCGCCGAGCCGGATCGCCTCGTCGGCGATCTCGTGGACGGGGTCGACGGCGAAGAGCACGCGGTCGACGACGGCGTCGGGGTCTCCGCAGACGGTGCCGACCGCGTCCCAGCCTTCGGCCCGCTCGGGCGGCCAGAGGGCGTCGAGCTCGGCGAGGACATCAGACAGACGGGGCACAAGCAAAGGCTACCTGCCCTCCGTGCCCCGTCGCCCATGGCTGTGGCGGTCCGTGCGGACCGCCACAGTCCGCTCGGGACCGGCCGGCGGTGCCGGTCACCGGGACCGGTCACCGATCGTGGATGAAGCCGTTACTTCACGAGGTCGGCGCGGAGGTCGTCGAGGACCAGGTCCGCGGCCGTGACACCGAGGCCGAGGTACCAGGTCTCGTCGGAGACGTTTTTGGCCCGGCCCTCCTTGACGGCCTTGAGGTTCTTCCACAGCGGGTTGGCCTGGGTGGTGTCCCGCTTGGTGGCCTTCACGTCGCCGTAGACACCGGTGAAGATCCAGTCGGCGTCGGCCTCGTCGATCTTCTCCGGGCTGATCTCCGCGGCGAGGTCGTCGATCTGCTGGTTCTCGGGCCGCGGCAGACCGGTGTCGTCGAGGATCGTGCCGATGAAGGACGCCTTGGCGTAGAGGCGGATGCGGTCCGGCAGGTAGCGGACCATGGAGATGGTCGGCTTGTCCGGGCCGATGTCCTCGCCGAGCTTCTTCGCCTTCGCCTCGTAGGCGTCGAGCTCGCTCTCGGCCTTGGCGGTCCTGTCCAGCGCCGCGGCGTTGAGGAGGTAGTTCTCCTTCCAGGTGAAGCCGGGACGGATGGAGAACACGGTCGGCGCGATCTTGGAGAGCGCGTCGTACTTGTCGGCGGCGCGCAGCTGGCTGCCGAGGATCAGGTCGGGCTTCAGGCCGGCGATCGCCTCAAGGTTGAGGTTGTTGATCGTGCCGACGTTCTTCGGGTTGCCCGCGTCCTTCTTCAGGTACGAGGGGATGGCCGCGTCGCCCTCGGAGGGGGCGTAGCCGACCGGCTTCACACCCAGCGACACGACGTTGTCGAACTCGCCGACATCCAGCACGACGACGCGCTTGGGAGCGGACTTGAGCTCCGTCTTGCCCATGGCGTGGGTGAGGGTCCGGGGGAACTGGCCCGCCTTGGCGTCCGTCCCGTACGCCGCCGTCTTCTTCGCGGCGTCGCCGAAGTCCTTGCCACCCGTGGCGACGGCGGCCTTCTTGTCGCCGCCCTCCGACTTGGCCGAACCGCCCGACTTTCCGTCGTCGCTCCCGCAGGCCGAGAGGGAGAGGGCGGCGGCCACCACCAGGCCGACTGCGGCGGTGCCGCGGCGACGAAGGGACATCACTTGCTCCAGTTGTAAAGGTCGCACAGGTATTGCTTAGGGCTGCCTAACCTTATGCACCCGCCTCCCGCCCAGCACAGCCACCCCCTCCTTCTCAGTCGAATCCGGGCATCGCCACCCTTATGTGTGAAGAGGTGGGTCTCGTGTTGTTCGGCAGGAAGTGCGAAAACTAACTTCGGTTGCCGGAGGTGACCAGCCCATGACTGCCTGTGCCATCGAGAACGAGGCCGCGGAGGCGTCCGGGGTCGCCCCGGACGCCGAAGGCGCCGGGAGCACCGGAGAAACGGTCCTGGAGGACAGCGCGCCGGACGACCCGCCGGAAGACCCCGGTGGACCCGGCGGCGCGTCCCCGGGGACGTCTCTCGCCGCGCTTCCCGGCCCGCCTCCCGTCGCGCCCGCGTTCACGCTCTCCGCGGACGGCGCGTACGCGGCCCGGCTCGCGCTCGCGAATGTGACGGCGGATCCGTCCGACGGGTCCGGTGGGGCGGGCGGGGCGTGGTTCGTGGAGCGCTGGACGCTCGACGGGCCCGAGCCGTACGCCGTGCCGCTCCCCCTGGACCAGCCGGAGGAGCCGGACTCCGAGGTGCTGCCGCTGGCCGACGGGCGGGTGCTGATCCGGCGCCGGGTGGCGGACCGGCACGCGATGTCGCTGCTCTATCCGACCGGCCCGGGGACCGGTGAACTCCCGCTCGGCGCCGTCGAATGCGCGGAGCTGACCCTGCTGCCGCCGTCGCCGGACGGCGTGAGCGCGTACGCGCTGTCGGCCGGTCCGCGCGCCACCTCCGTCTGGCTGGTGGCGGGCGGCGCCTTCGGGCCCGAGCTGGTCGCGGAGGTCCCGGGGCGCTGCTCCGGCGGCGTCTGGCTGGACCGGGCGGGCCGGATGCTGGCCCTGGACCGGGAGATGCCGGGCGGCGGCCCGGTCAAGGCGGTCGCCGTGGACCTGGAGCGGGGCGGCGAGGTGACGCCGCTGCTGCAGATCGCCCCGGACAGCAACGACCGGCTGCTGCTCGCCGACCCGGACAGCGGGCTGCTGCTGATCCGCTCGGACGCGCCGGGGCACGACCGGTTGGGGTGGGGGGTGCTCGGCAGCTGTCTGCCGGTGCGCTTCCCGGAGTGCCTGCGCCCGGCCGATGTGACGGTGACGCCGTTCGCGGTGCAGCCGGGTCAGATGCTGATGCCGGAGAGCTGCGCGGTGGCGCTGCGGATCGACGGCTCGGCGGGCAGCTGGGTCGGGGTGTGGCGCCCGGCCGGACGCCGGCTGCATCAACTCGCCGCCCCCGCGGGGTGGCAGGCCGGACGCGGCGTGTGGACCCGGGACGGCGTGCTCGGACTCCCGTACGCCGACGGGAACGTGGCGTGCGGCGTGGCCCTGCTGGAGGCACCGGCGGACGAGGAACCCGGCGCGCGGCCGTGGTCGGGATGCGGCGCGGGAAGCGGTAGGCAACCGTCCGGCGGTGCCAGGCCTCTACCCGTGTGCAAGCCGGTTCCACTGGGGCAGGCGCCTCTCACGGGGCGCATGGTGCCTGGTTAAGACCGACCGGCAATTGGGGGGGTGGGAGAAGGAGCGGGGCTGGGTGCGTGCGGCTGCAAGGCGGAGGATTGAGGCATGGCAGAGCCATGGTGATTGACGACAACGCCGCAGACGCGCGTGCCCGGCCCCGCGACGCCGCCCCCCAATTGCCGGTCGGTCTAAAATCTGGGTCCGGGCTACGCAGCCGTGTCCGACGGTCGCCGGCGGTGGCCGTGCCGGGCGCGGCCGGCGTGATCGGCCCCGGGACACACATGTAAGCGATCACAACGGGGTGACTTCCCATCATGTCTGAAGCCCGAACCGACCCGGCCCAGACGCGTCCGGCGGACGCCGACCGGGCCGAAGACGGCGGCTACGGAAAGCATCGAGGGGGTGAGTCGATGGACGACACGTCTGCACAGCCGCACGGCCGCCACCGCCGCCCCTCCGAGGGGGACAGCCGGGCGGCCTGACCGCGCGGAACATCGACGGACGAGGGACGGGTGGGCCCCGGCGGCCGGACGGCTGCCGGGGCCCACCCGTTCCCCCGACGCGGTGGTCAGCCCCGCTTCAGGCCGAGCACCTCGGCCGCGGCGAAGGTCTCGTTCGGCGGGCGGTCCTCGTAGTACGGCGAGATCAGCTCGTCCAGTTCGTCGAAGGAGAACGTCTCCTTCGAGGAGTCGAACTTCGCCGCCACCCTGGGGCGTTCGACGATCGCGACCATCCCGCCGTGCACCACGAGCAGCTGCCCGTTGACCTTGGCGGCGGCCGGGGAGGCCAGATAGCCGACCAGCGGCGCGACATGCTCGGGGGCGAGCGCGTCGAGCCGGCCGTCCGCCGGTTCCTGGAAGCCCGCGAAGACGTCCTCGGTCATCCGGGTGCGGGCCCGCGGGCAGATGACGTTGGCGGTGACGCCGTACCTGGCCAGGGCCAGGGCCGTGGAGGTGGTGAGGCCGACGATGCCGCCCTTGGCCGCCGCGTAGTTCGGCTGGCCCGCCGAACCGGCCAGGAACGCCTCCGACGAGGTGTTGACGATCCGTCCGTGCACCGGGCCGCCGGACTCCTTGGAGCGGGTGCGCCAGTGCGCGGCGGCGAAGTGCGTGGTGTTGAAGTGACCCTTGAGGTGGACCCTGATGACCGAGTCCCACTCGTCCTCGGTCATCGAGAAGATCATCCGGTCGCGCAGGATGCCCGCGTTGTTGACCAGGATGTCGAGCTTTCCGTAGGTGTCGACGGCCAGCTCCACCAGGGCGCGGGCCTGTTCGTGGTCGGAGACGTCGCCGAGGTGCGCGACGGCCCGGCCGCCCGCGGCCCGGATCTCCTCGGCGACCTCCTCGGCGGGCGTCGAGGACGCCTCACCGGAGCCGTCGCGGCCCGGCTGCCCGTAGTCGTTGACGACCACGGCCGCGCCCAGCCCCGCCAGTTCCAGCGCTTCGGCGCGTCCGAGGCCGCGGCCCGCGCCGGTGACGATCGCGGACATGCCGTCCAGGGGACGTGACAGGGGAAGTGGCATCGGAATCTCTCCAGTCCTCTCGGGAGGGGCGGGGCGGTGGTCAGAGCTCGACACAGGTGCGCAGCGACTCGCCGGTCCGCATCTGGTCGAGCGCGTCGTTGATCCCGTCGAGCCGCACCCGGTGGGTGATCATCGATTCGAGGTCGATCCGGCCGGCCCGCCAGAGCGCGATGGCCCGTTCGTACGAGCGGAGCACGTCGCCTCCCCCGTACATGGAGGGCAGGATCCGCTTCTCGTCGAAGAACAGCTCGAACATGTTGACCTGGAAGTTGTCGTCCATCGCGCCCGCGCCGACGATGCACAGGGTGCCGCCGCGCCGGGTGTTCTCGTACGCCGTGCGGGCGGTGGCCGACTTGCCGACGACCTCGAAGACGTAGTCGAAGCCCTCGCCCGCGGTGACCCGCTGCTTGGCGTCGGCGAACTCGTCGGGCGACACCGCCTCGGTCGCGCCGAACCGCAGCGCCGCCTCGCGCCGGGAGGCGACCGGGTCCACGGCCACGATCTGGGCGGCGCCCTGCACCCTGGCGCCCTGGATCGTGGAGATGCCGACGCCGCCGCAGCCGATCACGGCGACCGACGAACCGGCCTCCACCTTCGCGGTGTTGATGGCGGCACCGAGCCCGGTGGTCACCCCGCAGCCGATCAGCGCGGCGATCTCGAACGGCACGTCGTCCGGGATCGGCACCGCGCAGCCCGCGCCGACGACGACCTCCTCGGTGAAGGTGCCGGTGCCCGCGAAGCCGAACACGTCGCCGCCGGGGCGCTTGAAGTTGGGGGTGCCCGCGTTCATGAAGCCGGCCAGGCAGAGCTGGGTCTGGCCGCGCTTGCAGGACGGACACGCCCCGCAGGCGGGCAGCCAGCAGACCAGCACCCGGTCCCCGGCGCTCAGTCCGGTGACACCGTCGCCGACGTCCATGACCTCGCCGGCGCCCTCGTGGCCCGGGATGAACGGGGCGGGCTGCGGCAGCACCCCGCTCATCGCGGAGACATCGGAGTGGCACAGTCCGGTGGCCCGGATACGGAGCCTGACCTTGCCGGGGCCGAAGCCCACCGCCTCGACGTCGTCGAGTACTTCGAGTTTGTCCTGGCCTATCTCGTGCAGTACGGCTGCGCGCATGGTGCGGCTCCCCTCATGGGCGGGTGGAACGTGGGCCCGCGGACCCCTTGGAGTCGGTCCGGGGCGGTTCAGGAGTGTTCGACGAAGGTGTCGCCGAGGACGGGTGCGTGGTCCCGCTCCACGGCCTTCACCTCGACCCGTACCTGGTTCCCGGCGGTCCACATCCCGATGCGGAGGGTCTCGCCGGGGAAGACGATCCCGGTGAAACGGGTGCGGCAGGAGCGGATCCGGGTCACATCGCCGCCCAGGACCGTGTCGGTGACGGCCTTGAGCGTCATGCCGTAGGTGCACAGTCCGTGCAGGATCGGCCGGTCGAAGCCGGCCAGCGCGGCGAATTCGGGGTCGGCGTGCAGCGGGTTCCAGTCCCCGGAGAGGCGGTAGAGCAGTGCCTGGTCCGGGCGGACGGGCCGCCGCACGACATGGTCCGGGGCGGTCTCGGGGTGGGCGATCCGTTCGGAGGGCCCGCGTTCACCGCCGAAGCCGCCCTCGCCCCGGACGTAGATCTGGGCGTCGTTGGTCCACAGCGGGCCCTCCTCGTCGGCGGCCTCGGTGCGCAGCACCAGCACGGCCGCCTTGCCCTTGTCGTACACCGCGGCGACCTTCGAGGTCTGTACGGCGCTGCCGCTCACCGGGATCGGCCGGTGCACCCGTACACTCTGCCCGCCGTGCAGGACGGCGGCGAGGTCGATGTCGATGCCGGGCGAGGAGAGCCCGCCGACGACGCCCATGCCGGCGCCCGCGACGGTGGCGAAGGAGGGCAGCACCTGGAGCCGGGACTCCAGTGTGTAGCGCAGCTCGTCGGGGTGGGTCGCGGCATCGGCCCGGTCGGGGTCGAAGCCGGCGCCGATCCCGAGGTGGTAGAGCTGGACGTCCTTGTGGCCCCAGCTGATCCGGGTGGAGCGGGGTTCGGCGGCGAGAGCCTTTTCGGCATCAATGGGCATGGGAGAGCTGCTCCTTGATGGTGGGAAGACCTCGGCGCGGCCGTCCGCACCGTCGGCCGCACCGAGGTCGCGCGGGACCGGCCACCACGCCCGTTCTAGAACGCGTTCTAGCCGATGAACCCATGTATAACGCAGCGCCCAGCAGTTGTGAAGACCGTCGCTGACGCCTCGTCAGATCCATTCCGTGGGCCGGCGGCCAGGCGACCCGGCCATGACATATGTCATGCCGAAGTCCGTACGCACCCACCTGCCGGGGCCCGGACGGCCTCCGTAACGTCATGGCCATGAAACAGACAACGGGGAGCGGAGCCGCGGTGGAACTCACCGGGGTGGTCAAGACCTTCGGCCGGGCGGGGCGCAGCGTACGGGCCGTGGACGGGATCGACCTGTCCATCGGCCGCGGTGAGACCGTCGCCCTGCTCGGCCGCAACGGCGCGGGCAAGTCCAGCACCGTCCGGCTGCTGCTCGGCCTCGACCAGCCGGACTCGGGCACGGTGCGGGTGCTGGACCGGACCGCGGAGCACGCGGTACGGGACGGTCTGGTCGGCGCCATGCTCCAGGACGGGCGGCCCATCCAGCGGGTCACCGTCCGCGAACTGGTCGACTTCGTCGCCTCGACGTATCCGGCGCCGATGCCGGTCTCCGAGGCGCTCGCGCTGGCGGGGGTGAGCGACTACGCGAACCGGCGCGTCGACAAGCTCTCCGGCGGCCAGACCCAGCGGGTCCGCTTCGCCGTGGCACTGGCCGGCAATCCGGAGCTGATCGTCCTGGACGAGCCGACCGCCGCCCTGGACGTGGAGGCCCGCCGCACGTTCTGGGACTCGATGCGGGCCTACGCCCGGCGCGGCAACACCGTCCTGTTCTCCACCCACTACCTGGAGGAGGCCGACGAGAACGCCGACCGGATCGTCGTCGTCGACCGGGGCCGGATCGTCGCGAACGGCACCGGCGACGTGATCCGCGGCTCGGCCGGCCGCGGCCTGGTCTCCTTCGACCTGGCGGGCGGCCCGACCGAGGGCCTGGAGCGGCTGCCCGGCGTGGTCACCGTGGAGGTGTCCGGGGACCGGGCGCTGCTGCACACCGACGACTCGGACGCCACCGTCCGGGAGCTGGCCCGTTTGGACGCGATCCGCGGCCTCCAGGTCTCCCGGGCCACGCTGGAGGACGCGTTCCTCTCCCTCACCGCACCCGCCGCGGCACCCGTGTCCGATTCCGAGAGGGAGACCGTCTGATGTTCCGCTACATCGTGCTCGAAATCCGCCGGACCCTGCGAGACACCTCCTTCCTGATCTTCGGGACCGGGATGCCGGTGATGATGTACCTGCTCTTCACCAACATCGGCGGCGGCAACGACGTCGACGGCTGGAAGACCGCCTCGATGGTCGGCATGGCCGCGTACGGGGCGCTGGGCTCCGCCATGTCGATCGGTACGGGGGTCGCCTCCGACAAGACTCTCGGCTGGCTGGAGCAGCTGCGGGTCACCCCGCTCGCCCCCTCGCAGGCGGTGGTGGGCCGCGCAATCAGCGGCTCGGTGACGGTGCTGCCGACGATCCTGACGGTGCTGCTGGCCGGCGGGCTGCTCAACGGGGTGCGGCTGGACGCCTGGCAGTGGATCGCGCTGGCGCTGCTGCTGTGGATCGGCGCGCTGCCGTTCACCATGCTCGGCCTCGGCAACGGCTACCGGCTCACCCCGCAGGGCACCGGGGTGGTCAATGTGGCCTGTCTGATGGGCTTCGGGATCGTCGGCGGGCTGTGGTTCCCGCTGGAGCTGCTGCCCGGGTGGCTGCGCTCCATCGGCAGGTTCACCCCGGCCAACCGCTTCGCCGACCTGGGCTGGGCCACCACCGAGGGCCACGCGCCCGGCGCCGGCACGATCGCGGTGCTGTGCGGATGGCTTCTGCTGTTCGGTACGTACGCCGTGGTCTCGTACCGTCGGTCCGCGAGAACTGTGTGATCCGCGAGGACCGTGTGACAGGAGTGGGGATGTCCAGGAACCGGACGGGTACGCCCGGGGGCGGGCGGCCGGGCCCGTGGCGGCGCCGGCGCAGGGGGGACGGGGAGCGGCGCCCCGGCCCGCCCGGCCCGTACGCCCTGCTGCCCTGGCTGCTGATGGGCCTGGGCTCCTTCTCCAATCTCTTCCAGGGCGAGGCGGCCAACCCCTGGCTCGGCGGTCTCGGGCTGCTCGTCTTCAACTCCCTCTACGTCTCGGTGGTGTTCCGCGGCTTCGACCGGAGGAAGCGGGAGAGCCCGGTGTCGTACTGGCTGCTCGCCGCGATGACCGCCGTCACCCTGGCGCTCGCGATCGGCTACGGCGGGAGCTGGCTGCTGTTCTTCCCGCTGCTCTCGCTGGCCTGCGGCGCCATCCTGCGCAACCGGCGGCTGGCGGTCGGCGTGCTCACGCTCGCCGCGGTCGCCACCGCCGTGGCGGTGTGGCGCGGCAACGGCGCCTCGGACCCGTGGACGATCGGCTACGGCACCTTCATCTCGGGCGCGGTGACCGCCGCGATCCTGACCCTCGCGGAGACCGTGATGGAACTGCGCGCCACCCGGCAGGAACTGGCCCGCACCGCCGTCGAGAAGGAGCGGCTGCGCTTCTCCCGCGATCTGCACGATCTGCTGGGCCACACGCTCTCCGTGATCGTGGTCAAGTCGGAGGCCGCCCGCCGGCTCGCGCCCCGCGACATGGACGCGGCGCTCCTCCAGGTCGCCGACATCGAGTCCGTCGGCCGGCAGGCCCTCACCGAGATCCGGGAGGCGGTCACCGGCTACCGGGAGGGCAGCCTGGCCACCGAACTGGACCGGGCCCGCTCGGCGCTGACCGCCGCCGGGATCGAGCCGGTGCTCCGCCGCTCGGGCCCACCGCTCACCCCGCAGACGGAGGCCCTGCTGGGCTGGGTGGTACGGGAGGCCGTCACCAATGTCGTACGCCATTCCCACGCGACCACCTGCTCGTTCGTGCTCGACGGCACGGCCGAACGGGTCCGGCTGACGATCACCGACGACGGCAGCGGCCCCGACCGGGACGCCCCGGCCACACCCGGCATCGGCGGCACCGGGCTGACCGGCCTCACCGAGCGCCTGGCCGCGTCGGGAGGCAGCCTCCGGGCGGGCCCGGCGCCGGGGCACGGCTTCGTGGTCACGGCGGAGCTGCCGGTGGACGGGCCGGGCCCGGCGGACGAGGGGACCGGGACACCGCAGGACGCCCGGCCGGCCCGGATGCCGGGGTCCGGATGCGGGGGTCCGGAGGCCGGGGTCTGAATGCGGGAGTCGTGATGCCGGGTTCATGAGCGGGCGAGGGCCGGAAACGGGGTCTGTTCCCGGAGCCGGGAACGGGCATGATCGGGTGCCGTGCCAGGCGTCGCGACCCCGGCCCCGGTCCGCCGGACAGGCCCTAATCTGTTCCCCGTGAACGAGATGCCGCAGGACCACCGCCCCGCCAAGTCCGTGCGCGTCCTGCTCGCCGAGGACCAGGGCATGATGCGCGGCGCGCTCGCGCTGCTGCTCGGTCTTGAACCGGACATCGAGGTCGTGGCGCAGGTGGCCGCCGGGGACGAGATCGTGGACGCGGCGCTGCTGGCACGGCCCGATGTGGCGCTGCTGGACATCGAACTCCCGGGCCTCAGTGGGCTGGACGCCGCCGCCGAGCTGCGTGAGCAGGTGCCGGACTGCCGGGTGCTGATCCTCACCACCTTCGGCCGCCCCGGCTATCTGCGCCGGGCGATGGAGGCCGGGGCGGCGGGGTTTCTGGTCAAGGACGGTCCGGTCGAGGAGCTGGCCGACGCGGTCCGCCGGGTGCTGGGCGGCGAGACGGTGATCGACCCGGCGCTGGCCGCCGCCGCGCTCAGTGCCGGGCCCAGCCCGCTGACCGCGCGGGAGCGGGATGCGCTGAACGCCTCGGTGGACGGGGCCACGGTCGCCGACATCGCGGCGAAGCTGCACCTGTCCGAGTCGACGGTACGGAACTATCTCTCGTCGGCGATCGGCAAGACGGGCACCCGCAACCGCATGGAGGCGGTGCGGGCGGCACGGCAGCAGGGGTGGCTGTAGGCCCCGGCCGGGGACGACGTGACAGCCGGGGCCGGCCGATGCCGTGCCCGGCGCTTCTTCAACGGCTCAGTGACAGGTCGGCGACAGCTCGGTGCCGGATCGTCGACCCGCCCCTCAGCGGCGCAGCAGCGTCACCACCGCCGCCCCGCCGAGCCCGATGTTGTGGCTCAGGCCGACCCGGGCGTCCGGCACCTGCCGGGGCCCCGCCTCGCCCCGCAGCTGCCAGGTCAGTTCGGCGGCCTGGGCGATTCCGGTGGCGCCGAGCGGGTGGCCCTTGGAGATCAGCCCGCCCGACGGGTTGACCACCCAGCGGCCGCCGTACGTGGTGGCGCCGGACTCGACGAGTTTCCCGGACTCGCCCTCGCCGCACAGCCCGAGCGCCTCGTAGGTGAGGAGTTCGTTGATGGAGAAGCAGTCGTGCAGTTCGATGACGTCCAGGTCGGCGGCCGAGAGCCCGGACGCCTCGTACACCTGGCGGGCGGCGGCCTGCGACATCGGCCGGCCCACGGCGTCGATGCAGGTCCCCGAGGCGAAGGAGTCGCCGGTGTCGGTGGTCATGGCCTGGGCGACGATCTCGACCGCCCGGTCGCCCAGGCCGTGGGTCTCGACGAAGCGTTCCGACACGACCACGGCGGCGGCCGCGCCGTCCGAGGTGGGTGAGCACTGGAGCTTGGTCAGCGGGCGGTGGATGGTCTTCGCGGCGAGTATCTCCTCGACCGTGTACGGGTCCTGGAACTGGGCGTACGGATTGTTCACCGAGTGCCGGTGGTTCTTGGCGCCGACCGCCGCGAGCTGCGCCTCGGTCGTCCCGTACCGCTCCATGTGCTCGCGGGCCGCGTTGCCGAATATCTGGGCGGTGGGCGGGCTCATCTCGAAGCCGTGGGCGGCGGCCATGATCCCGTAGTGCCGGGCGACGGGCGACGTCTTGAAGTCGGCGGCGCCGCCGTCCGCGCCGCCGCCCCCGAGCGCGCCGCGCGTCATCTTCTCGAAGCCGAGCGCGAGGACGCAGTCGCTGCCGCCGCCCTCGACGAACTGCCGGGCCATCATCAGCGCGGTGGAGCCGGTGGCGCAGTTGTTGTTGACGTTGTAGACGGGCACTCCGGTCAGGCCGAGTTCGTAGACGGCGCGCTGGCCTGCGGTGGAGGGCTGGAAGCAGTAGCCGACGGCGGCCTGCTGGATCTGCTCGTACGCGATCCCGGCGTCGGCGAGCGCCGCCGTGCCGGCCTCCTTCGCCATGTCCCAGTACTGCCAGTCGCGGGTCTCGGGCTTCTCGAACTTCGTCATTCCGACGCCGACGACGTACGCCTTCATGAGCTTCATGGGCCTCATGGGCTTCATGACAAGTCCCTTCAATCGCGCGGGAGGCCGAGGATGCGCTCGGCGACGACATTGAGCTGAACCTGGGTGGTGCCGCCCGCGATGGTCAGGCAGCGGGACATCAGGAAGCCGTGCAGGGCCCGCTCCCCCGGCCCCTCGCCGGCCGCGCCCGCCGGGCCGAGGAGTTCGAGGGCGAGTTCGGCGACCTTCTGCTGGTGGGTGGTCTGGACGAGCTTGCGGACGGAGGCGCCCGCGCCGGGTTCGAGCCCGGAGACCTGCTGCATCGTGGTGCGCAGCCCGATGCAGCCCAGCGCGTGCGCCTCGGCGGCGAGCGCTCCGATGCGGGCCCGGCAGGCGCCGTCGAGTTCGCCGGAGCGGGCGATCAGCGCCTCCAGGCCGGTGTCGAAGGTCATCTGGTCGGCCATGTGGACGCGTTCGTTGCCCAGGGTGTTGCGGGCGACCTTCCAGCCGCCGTCGGGCTCGCCGACGACGGCGTCGGCGGGCAGCAGGACGTCGTCGAAGTACACCTCGTTGAAGAGGGCGTCGCCGGTGATCTCCTTCAGCGGCCGGATGTCGATGCCCGGGGTGTTCTTCATGTCGACGAGGAAGTAGCCGATCCCCTGGTGCTTGGGGGCGTCCGGGTCGGTCCGGGCGAGCAGGATCCCGTGGTCGGCCCATTGGGCGGCGCTCGTCCACACCTTCTGTCCGTTGATCCGCCAGCCCTCGTCGGTCCGTTCCGCCTTCGTGCGGAGCGAGGCGAGGTCGGATCCCGCGTCGGGCTCGGAGAACAGCTGGCACCACAGGAGTTCGCCGCGCAGGGTGGGCAGCAGATAGCGCTCCTGCTGCTGCGGTGTGCCGTGGGCGAGGAGCGAGGGCACCACCCAGGTGGCGATTCCCAGGTCGCTCAGTTTCACCCCTTGTTCTCTCAACTCCTGTTGGATGACCAGTTGTTGTACGGGTCCGGCGCCCAGGCCGTAGGGGGCGGGGAGGTACGGGGCGGCGTAGCCGGTCGGGGCGAGGGCGCGGCGGGCCTCCTTCGGAGCGAGGCCGCGGGCGGCGGCGACGGCCTCGCGGGCGCCGGCCCGGTGGGCGTCGGCCCCGGCGGGGAGTTCGAGGGCGAGTGAGCGGCGGGCGCCACCCTCGGCCAGCCGGACGGCCCGCAGCCGGTGGCCGTCGCCGGTCCCCAGCAGTTGGCGGGCCACCAGGGCCCGGCGCAGATACAGATGGGCGTCGTGCTCCCAGGTGAAGCCGATGCCGCCGAGGATCTGGACGCAGTCCTTGGCGCAGCCGTACGCGGCGTCGAGGGCGTCCGAGGCGGCGAGGGCGGCGACCATGGACCGTACGTCCGGGTCCGTCTCCTCGTCGACGGCGCGGGCCGCGTCCCACACCAGCGCGCGGGCCCGCTCGACCCGTACCAGCATGTCGGCGCAGAGGTGCTTGACGCCCTGGAACTGTCCGATGGGGCGGCCGAACTGTTCGCGGACCTTGGCGTGTTCGGCGGCGGTGTGCAGCGCCCTGGCTGCGGTTCCGCAGGCTTCCGCGGCGAGGAGGACCGCGGCGAGGTCGCGGACGCGGGTGGTGTCGGTCCGTACGAGGCGGTCGGCGGGGACGAGTACGTCCTCGGCGTGGACCTCGGCGGTGGGCCGGGTCGGGTCGGCGCCGCGGTGCGGGCGGGCGGTCAGCCCCGCGGTGGCGGAGTCGACGGCGAACCAGAGGGTACCGGTGGCCGATTCGGCGGTCAGGAGCAGCAGATCGGCCTCGGCGCCGGAGAGGACGGGCGGTGCCGTGCCGTCGAGCAGATGGCCGTCCTCGTGCTCGACGGCGGTGAGGGTGCCGGGGCCGAGTGCCACCGCGCCGATCCGGGTACCGGCCGCGAGGTCGCGCACGAGGCTGTCCGGCCCCGCCGTGTGCAGTACGGCGGAGGCCAGGGCGCTCGGCAGGTACGGGCCGGGCAGCGGGGCCCGGCCGGCCTCTTCGAGGACCACGGCCAGATCGAGGAGCCGGCCGCCCCCGCCCCCGTGTTCCTCGGGCAGATGGATCGCGAGCAGTCCCTGTTCCGCGAGCCCGTCCCAGTACCCGGGGCGCACGCCGGGGGCACTTGAGGCGTCCGCGTCCAGGAGTGCGCGGATCTCCTTCGGTGGGACGGCGCGTGCCAGCCAGCCCCGTACGGCCTGCGCCAACTCCCTGTGTTCTTCGGTGATTCCGATGCCCATGCGGATCCTCGCCGGTCGCAGCCACTGGAACGGCGCAAGAGTAGAACACGTTTCATTCTGACGGAAGGTCAGATGACGGCCGGATCTCCGCGCGCTCCGGTCCGAGTGCGCCGTCGTGCCCCGTTCGCGGCGCGTTCACCGGAATACCGCGGGCACCTGGAAGGTTTCACGCTGCACACACTTGGCGGTGCGGGCGTTGCCCGCCCGCACCGCCCGCACCGCCCGCACGCCTCTTCAGACCCTCGATCACGCCGCCCGGAGGCCGCACGTATGCCACAGACGACGAACGAACAGCACGCCGGGGAACTCCCGGATCCGCGGCCGCGCAAGGCGGGCGGCGGCGGGGTCGTCCCCGTGCTCGCCTTCGCGGGTATCACCGTCGCGGTGATGCAGACCCTGCTCGTCCCCGTCATCAAGGACCTGCCCGTCCTGCTGCACACCGACCCGTCGAACGCCACCTGGGTGATGACCGCGACGCTGCTCGCGGGTGCCGTCGCCACCCCGATCATGGGGCGGCTCGGCGACCTCTACGGCAAGCGGAAGATGCTGCTCGCCAGCCTCGCCGTGATGGTGATCGGCTCATTGATATGCGCCTCCACCGACGATCTCGTGGTCATGATCGTGGGCCGCGCCCTCCAGGGCTTCGCCATGGGCGCCATCCCGCTGGGCATCGGCATCATGCGCGACGAGCTGCCGCGCGAGCGGCTCGGCTCGGCGATGGCGCTGATGAGCTCCTCGATCGGGGTCGGCGGCGGCCTGGCGCTGCCCGCCGCCGCGCTCATCGCCCAGCACTCCGACTGGCACACCCTGTTCCTCGGCGCGGCCGGTCTCGGCGTGCTGGCGATGGTGCTCACCGTCGTGGCCGTGCCGGAGCCCACGCTGCGCGCGCCCGGCCGGTTCGACCTCGTCGGCGCGCTGGGCCTGTCGCTCGGGCTGGTCTGCCTGCTGCTGCCCATCACCAAGGGCAGTGACTGGGGCTGGACCTCGGGCAGCACCCTCGGGCTGATCGGCGCCTCGCTGGTGATCCTCGTCCTGTGGGGTCTGTTCGAGCTGCGCAGCCCGGCCCCGCTGGTCGATCTGCGGACCACGGCCCGGCGCGAGGTGCTGTTCACCAACCTCGCCTCGATCATGGTCGGGGTCGCCTTCTACGCCGTCTCGCTGGTCCTGCCGCAGCTGCTCCAGCTGCCCACGTCCACGGGGTACGGCCTCGGGCAGTCGATGGTGGTCGCGGGGCTGTGCGTGGCGCCGCTCGGCCTGACGATGATGTTCGTCGCCCCGCTGTACGCCCGGCTGTCCGCCCGCCGGGGCCCCAAGGTCTCGCTGATGCTCGGCATGCTGGTCATCGCGATCGGTTACGGGGCGGGGCAGGGGCTGATGAGCGCCGCCTGGCAGACCGTGGTGATCGCGGTGGTGCTCGGGGCCGGTATCGGGCTCGCGTACTCCTCGCTGCCCGCGCTGATCATCGGGGCCGTCGACCCGTCCGAGACGGGGGCGGCCAACGGCCTGAACACCCTGATGCGGTCGATCGGCACATCGGTGTCGAGCGCCGTGATCGGCATGGTGCTGGCGAACACCTCGGTGCACGTCGGCGGGGCCGCGCTGCCCTCGATGGAGGGGTTCCGCATCTCGTTCCTGATCGCGACGGGTGCGGTGCTGATCGGGCTGGTGCTGGCCTCGCTCCTGCCGTCGCAGCGCGAGGCGATGCGCCCGGCGCTGCTGGCGAGCAGCGCCGAGGACGCCCCGGCGCCCACCGCCTCCCGCCCGGTGGCCGGTTCGGGCGGCTTCCGCGGCCGGGTGCTGGACGCGGACGGCGCCCCGGTGGCCCGCGCCAATGTCACGCTGATCGACCACCGGGGCCGGCAGGCCGGACTCACCGTGGCGGACGGGGACGGCCGCTACGCGCTGGCCGCCCCGCACGGCGGCAACTTCGTGCTGGCGGGGTCCGCCGCCGGGTACGCACCGAGCGCCCGCCCGGCCACGTACCGGGGTGACGGCCTGCCGGTCGACACGGATCTGGTGCTGGCGGTCAGCGCACCGGAGCGTCGAACCGCGGTGTCGTCGTGAGCAGATGAGAAACGTCCGACCCCGCCGGGAGCTCCTGCGGCTGCGCGCCGCGGGTGAACAGCCGGGCGGGGCGGGCGCCCTGCACCCGGGCCTGGCGCCCCTCGACCCGCAGCCACGATCCCTCGCGCAGGCCGAGCACCGGTACGTCGTTCTCCTCCAGGAATTCGGTGAGCCGCTCCTCGCGGGTCTCGCCCTTGTGGGTGCTGACCGGGTCCGGGTCCAGATAGTGCGGGTTGATCTGGAACGGGACGAGGCCGAGCGTCTCGAAGGACGGCGGCTGCACGATGGGCATGTCGTTGGTGGTGCGCAGGGTGGGCGCCGCCATGTTCGTACCGGCGCTGGCCCCCATGTACGGCAGTCCGCCCCGCACCGCCTCGGTCACGGCGTCCCGCAGACCGGTCCGGTACAGGGCGCTGAGCAGCCGGAAGGAGTTGCCGCCGCCGATGAACACGGCGTCGGACGCGGCGAGTTCGGCGACCGGGTCGGCGTTCTCGTGGACCCCGCGGACGGTGATGCCGCGGGGTTCCAGGGCCTCGCGGACGCGTGCGGTGTAGGCGGTGTAGTCGGCGAGCGCGTAGGGCACGAAGGCCAGCCGGCCGCCGGAGGGCAGGAACGCGGTGACGGTGTCGATGGCGTGTTCCAGATAACCGCGGCCGTGCTGGGTCGAGTTGGAGAGCAGCAGCAGATTCATGGGGTTCCTCTTGGTCCTCTTGACGGTCATCAGGCGGTACGGGGGCGACGGGTGCGGGGCTTCGGGCGCTGCGGAGGGTGGGTGAGCCGTCGTTCCAGCAGCTGGGCCGCGTGGCGCAGCGCGTCGAGCCGGTCGTCCGGCGCTCCCCGGAAGAGTTCCTCGGCGCCGCCCAGGCTGAGGCTGCCGTACGGTTCGCGCCCCAGGAAGACCGGTACGGCGACGGTCGCGATGCCGGTGTCGTACTCGCCGACCGTGAAGGCGTACCCCTGGGCGCGGACCTTGAGGAACTCCTCCTCCAGCCGGTCCGGGTCGGTGACCGTCCGGTCGGTGAAGCGGGCCATCGGGCGGCCCCGGAAGAGCCGGTGGCGCTGTTCGTCGGGCAGATACGCGTAGTACGACTTGCTGGTCGCCCCGGCGTGCGCCGGGTAGAGCTCGCCGACCAGCGGGTAGTAGCGCAGCGGACCGGCCTCCCCCTCCTCCGCGGCGACGCACCGCATGTGGAAGCTGTCCGGCAGACAGAACAGGACGGTGTCGCCGGTGACCCGGCACAGCTCCTCCAGGACCGGCCCGGCCAGCAGCTCCAGCGATCCGGAGCGCTCCCAGAGCCGGCCCAGGCGCAGCACGGCGGGGCCGATGCGGTAGCGGCGGGTGACCGGGTCGGAGACCAGGAAGCCGCGCCCGGCGAGGGTGGCGAGCAGCCGCTGGGCCACCGAGGTGTCCCAGCCGAACTCCTCGGCGACCTCGGTGACGCCCCAGTCGGGCCGGGTCCGCTCGAAGGCGAGCAGCACCAGGAGCGCCCGGTCGACGGTTTGCAGGGCTCCGGCGGGGGTGCGCCGGTCCAGATCGAAGTCCGCCATCGTCATCTCACCATTCAGACCTGAATTGCAAATAACGGGAAACAGTTGCGTTCAACGCTATCCGATCCCGAATGTGGCCTCAGCACCCCGCCCCGCGCATCCCCCGTCGAGCGTCGGCCCGGGTGCCCGGATGAGCGAGAAAGGCCCCCCATGTTGAAGTACGTGCTGGACATCGTCGATCTCCTGGACGATCCCCAGGTCAATGGCAAGACGGTCGTCGAGTACCTCGACTCCGTGAGCGGGACCGAGGGCTCGTCCGCGAAGGTCACCACGGTCGTCGGCGAGCAGGGCTCGACGGACTTCGTGATGGTCCGCATCCCGGGCGCCCGAGGGCGTACGTCCGGGGGCGACGCCCGCACGCTGGGCGTGGTGGGCCGGCTCGGCGGCATCGGCGCCCGGCCCGAGGTGACCGGCCTGGTCTCCGACGCCGACGGCGCGGTCTCGGCGATCGCCACCGCCGCCAAGCTGCTCGACATGCGCCGCCGCGGCGACGTACTGCCCGGCGATGTGATCGTCGCCACCCACATCTGCCCGAACGCGCCGACCGAGCCGCACGACCCGGTGCCGTTCATGGGCTCGCCCGTGGACATCGCCACCATGAACCGCCACGAGGTGACCGGCGAGATGGAGGCCGTGCTCTCCATCGACACCACCAAGGGCAACCGGATCATCAACCACAAGGGCCTCGCCCTGTCGCCCACCGTCAAGGAGGGCTGGGTGCTCCGGGTCAGCGAGCAGCTCGGCGAGCTGCTGGCCGTGGTGACCGGTGAGCCGTTGGTCACGTACCCCGTGACCACGCAGGACATCACCCCGTACGGTAATGGGGCACACCACATCAATTCGATCCTTCAGCCCGCCACCGCGACGGCCGCCCCGGTCATCGGTCTGGCCATCACCTCGGCCGCCGCGGTGCCCGGCTGCGGTACGGGCGCGAGCCACGAGGCGGACATCGCGTCCGCCGCCCGCTACGCCGTGGAGGTCGCCAAGGCCTACGGCAGCGGTCACCTGGACTTCCACGACGCGGTGGAGTTCGACAACCTCGTCAGCCGTTACGGGTCGCTGGCTCACCTCCAGACCCTCGGCCGCACACCCCAGGAGTCCTGATGGCAGCCACCCCGCAGGCCGAGACCGTGGCCCCCGAGGCCAAGGCCATCGGCAGCGACGACTACGCGCTCTCCCGTGTGCCGCGCGACAAGCGGTTCGGCTTCTGGTCGATGCTGCTCCAGTGGCTCGCCCAGTCCGGCTCGATCTCGCAGTTCACCCTCGGCGCCACCATCGGCGTCGGCATGACCTTCGGGGACGCCTTCCTCGCCTTCACGCTCGGCGCGGTGATCCTGGAGATCGTGATCTTCGCGATCGGCCTGGCCGGCATGCGCGAGGGCCTGGCGACGCCGATGCTGACCCGCTGGGTCGGCTTCGGCCGCAACGGCTCGGCGCTGGTCAGCTTCGTGATCGCGGTCAGCCTGGTCGGCTGGTTCGGCGTCCAGAACACGATCTTCGGCAACAGCGTCTCGGCGCTGGTCGGCGGCCCGTCCTGGATGTGGTGCGTGCTGGCCGGCATAGCCATCACCGCGCTGGTGATCTTCGGCTTCAAGTACATGGCCGTCTTCGCCAAGATCGTGACGCCGCTGTTCTTCGCGATGGTCGCCTGGTCGATCATCTCGACGCTGAAGGACCACTCGCTCAGCGAGCTGATCCACTCGCCGCCGCCCGGCCAGACCATCCCGCTCGCCGTCGCCGCCACCGCCATCGCGGGCGGCTACATGACCGGCGCGATCGTGTCCCCGGAGATGACCCGGTACAACCGCAAGGGCTCGCACGTCTTCCTGCAGAGCGCCTCGTCGATGATCCTCTCCGAGTACATCGTCGGCCTGACCGGTGTGCTCCTGGGCCACCTGGTCAAGAGCAACGAGGTCTCGCACATCGTGCTCTCCACCTCCGGCGCCTTCGGCGTCGTCGTGGTCCTGATGTCCACCGCCAAGATCAACGACTGGAACCTGTACGGCTCCTCGCTCGGCGTCGTCAACTTCTTCCAGGTCGTCTTCGGCAAGCGGATCCACCGCGGCGCGGTCACCATCGTCCTCGGCATCGCGGGCACGCTCCTGTCCGCGGTCGGGATCATGACCCACTTCACCGAGTTCCTGACCATCCTCGGCGTCGCGATCCCGCCGATCGGCGGCATCATCGTGGCCGAGTACTGGGTCGTCAAGAAGATGCGCAAGCCACTGGACGACACCCGGGAGTCCCAGACGCTGCCGAAGTCCTCGCCGACCTGGGTCCCGATGTCCATCGTCATCTGGATCGCGGCGTTCTGTGTCGGCAAGTTCTACGACGGCGGCATCCCGGCCCTGAACTCGCTGGCCACCGCCTTCATCCTGTACAGCGTCCTCGGCCTGCTGGGCTGGGTGAAGCCGTACGGCACCTCCACCCTGGACGACGAGGACGACACCGCCGCCCCCGCCGCCGCGACAACCCCTGTGGGAGCAGCATGACCACCACCGGCCCCACCGCCTCCTTCGTCCCGGCCTCGGCCGAGGCCCAGGACGAGGTCGTCGAACTCTGCGCCGAACTGATCAGGTTCGACACCTCCAACCCCACCAGCAACGAGCGCGCGAGCGCCGACTGGGTGGTGGGCCGCCTCGCCGAGGTGGGCATCGACTCCGAACTGGTCGAGTCCGCGCCGGGCCGCGCGAGCGTCATCGCCCGGATCGCCGGCCGCGACCCCGAGCGCGGCGCCCTCCTGGTCCACGGCCACCTGGACGTGGTCCCGGCCGACGCCTCCGAGTGGCAGGTCCCGCCGTTCTCCGGCGAGATCCGCGACGGCTACCTCTGGGGGCGCGGCGCGATCGACATGAAGGACACGGTGGCCGTCATGCTGGCCACCGCCCGCCACTTCGTCCGCACCGGCACCAGGCCCTCGCGCGATCTGGTCCTCGCCTTCCTCGCCGACGAGGAGGCGGGCGGCAAGTTCGGCGCCCACTGGCTGGTCGAGCACCGCCCGGAGCTGTTCGCCGGGGTCACCGAGGCGATCGGCGAGGGCGGCGGTTTCTCCTTCGCCATCGACGACACCCGCCGCCTCTACCCGATCGAGAACGCCCAGCGCGGCATGGCCTGGATGGAGCTCACCGCGACCGGCCGGGCCGGCCACGGCTCGTCCCCCAACGACGAGAACGCGGTCACCGACCTCGCGGAGTCGCTCACCCGGATCGGCCGCGAGACCTTCCCGATCCGTCTGATCGAGCCGGTCCGCGCCCTGCTGGAGGAGGCGGCCCGCCTCTACGGTGTCGAGTTCGACGAGAACGACATCGAGGGCAGCCTCGCGAAGCTGGGCCCGGTCTCCGACTTCATGCAGGTGGTGCTCCGCAACTCCGCGAACCCCACCATGTTCAACGCCGGCTACCAGACCAACGTCATCCCCGGAAAGGCGACCGCCCGGGTGGACGGCCGCTTCCTCCCCGGCCACGAACAGGAGCTGATCGACACCATCGACAAGCTGCTGCTCCCCTCCGTCACCCGGGAGTGGGTCAACCACGACATCGCGCTGGAGACGACGTTCGACGGCCCGCTGGTCGACGCCATGTGCGAGGCCGTACGCGCCGAGGACCCGGACGGCCACCCCGTCCCGTACTGCAACCCGGGCGGCACCGACGCCAAGGCCTTCACCCACCTCGGCATCCGCTGCTTCGGCTTCAAGGGCCTCAAGCTCCCGCACGACCTGGACTACGGCCGGCTCTTCCACGGCGTGGACGAGCGCGTCCCGCTGGAGGGCCTGCGCTTCGGCGTCCGCGTCATGACCCGACTCTGGCAGAGCTGCTGACCTCCACATCGCACCCCTGCCAGGGGCGCCCCGACCCGGGCTCACCCCACGTACGCCCCCGCCGAGCACGCATCGCGTCCGGCGGGGGCGTACGTCATTTGCGCCCGGAGCCGGCGTTGTCCCGTTGTCCGCGCATCACGCGGAGGCCGCGGCGACGCAGAACTCGTTGCCCTCCGGATCCGCCATCATCACGTGGTGCCCGTCGAACTTCTCCAGGACGCTCCCGCCCGCCCGCACCAGGCGTTCGGACTCCGCCTCGATCCGTGCCCATCGCTCGTCCGGACTGCCGTGTCCCGGCACTCGAACGTCGATGTGGAGCCGGTTCTTCGCCGTCTTGGGCTCGGGAACCTTGAGGATGCCCAGGCGGGGGCCGACGCCGTCGGGATCGCAGAGCCACGCTCCGTCGTCCACGGAGTCGTCCTCCGGCAGGTCGAAGGACGCGAACCACTCCGCGCGCGTCCTGAAGGGGGCCGGCGGTGGCTCGTCGACATAGCCGAGGGCCGTCTTCCAGAAAACGGCGAGGAGTTGTGCGTCCGCACAGTCAAACGTCAGATCAATTCTGGCTGCCATCGGGGGACCGTACTGCGCACCTCTGACAATCGGTTGTTGCCCGCGCGAAGGGACCTGAGGCCCCCTGGGCCGTTCGTCGTCATACCTTCGGTGGGGTGGAGCCCTGGCGGGCGATACGGTCGCGGACGATGTCGAGGGTGGTCATGGCCTGCTCCCGGACCTCCGGATCATTCTCCGTCCCGCTCACACAGGTCAGCAGCGGCACAAGCTGTTGCCAGTTCATGACGGACGCGGCGAGCAGGGCGTTCCGCCGGACCAGCGGCTCGGGGTCGTGAAGTGCCCAGCGCAGCAAGTCGTAAGAGACGCTGTCGAACTCTCTTCCCGCGTGGTTGATGCCCAGCCTGCGCAGCGCACGCATGAGAGCCGTCTCGTCGCGGGTACTCGCCGTCATGTCCGAGAGGGACCGGTCGGAGTGAAGGGGCAGTTCGCCGCGCAGCCACTCGGCGAACGACTCGTTCCGGTCTCCTTCGACCACGAGGTAGTCGACCTGGAAGCGGTGGTCCTCGACCCAGTGGACCACCACTGTTTCGACGTCCTCGGTGTCCTCGGGGCTGTCGGCGTCGACGAGGCCGAGAACCCACGCCAGTTCCTCGACGGACCCCTCGGGCTGCTTCACCTCCGCGGCTGTCCAGCCGTTCGCCTCGGCGTAGGTCTGGATGTCCTCGCGTCCGAACGGTTCACGGGGAATGAGTTGGATGAGGGGCGTCATGTCCCACTCTCCTGCTTGTCTGCGCGTCTCCGCGCCCGCACCTGCGCCTGCGCCCGGGGTGCACCGTCGAACAGCTCATCACAGCGTGATCAACCGGACACCCGACAGACTCTCAGTCGTCGAGCAGGTCGCCGACCCGCTGCTCGTAGTCCGTGAGCGCTTCGAGCACGGCCGGGACGTCACGGAAGTCCGACCGGGCCGCGTCCAGGTACTCCCGTATCTCGGGACCGAAATGCTGACCACCGATGTCGTCGCAGGGGATCGGCCAGGCCAGTCCGCGGGAGTCCAGGAAGCCGTCGACCGCGGACAGTTCCTCGATGTGCCGGGCGAGCTCCCCGGTCAGGCCGCGGTACATCTCCCCGGCCTCGGGAGACTCGGCGAAGATCTCCTGGTACCAGGTCTCGCACGTCCCCCCGCCTGGAGCGAACGCGGACGCCAGGGCGGTCCACACGGGGCGCGCGACGAGCGTCGAGAAGACGCGCCGGCCGAACAGCGTCGCCGCCGGGTGCTCCTCGGACGAGTCGCTGACGTTCCGCTCGAAGTAGGCCAGCAGGCACTCGATGTCCCGCGGCGGATTCCCGTAGTTGTCCGCGTACCCCGGGTCCATCACGAAGTCACCGGCCCGCGCACGGCGGTGAAAGTACTCCGCGACCAGATCGGTGTGGGGGTCCTCCGCGATACGGTCGATCGAGCCGAGCCGGTTGTACTCCCCGACGATGCCGAGGGTGAGCGGCCGGTACCGGTCACCGACCGGTCGCAGCCCGACGAGCACCGCGTCGGTCCCGCGCAGGCTGATCCCGGTGACGGCGCAACGAAAATCGTAGAAACCCATGCGCGCACCCTAATCAGCGCGGCCCGGCCCCGACCGCCCGCCAACGCGGCGAAGGCCCCTGCCCACTCGTGGCAAGGGCCTCCGTTCCGGGTTCATCAGGCAGCGGTGTCGCCGGACTTGACCTCGTGGACGAACGCGAGCCAGGCAGCGGCCGGGAAGACACAAACACCGTGCCCCGGGTCCTTGGAGTCGCGAACGGCCATCCGGCGCCCGTTGAGCCGGGCACCCTCGACGCACTGACCGCCCTGGTTGTTGCTGTAGCTCGACCTGAACCAGCCGGCTCCGCGCAAGGTCTTGGACGTGATGCTCATGAGTGTCACAGCTCCTTGATTGCCATCCGGATCATCAGGAAACGGTGTCGCCGTCCTTGACCTCGTCGACGAACGCCAGCCAGGCAGCGGCCGGGAACACACAGACGCCCCGCCCGGGATCCTTGGAATCCCGAACAGCCATCACCCGCCCGCCGAGCCGGGCACCCTCGACGCATTCACCGCCCTGGTCATTGCTGTAGCTCGACCTGAACCAGTGGGCACCGGCGGGCTCATGAGTGGTCATGTGAATCAATGCTCCTTGATCGCTTCTCTGATCATGCCGAGAGATTCCTGTGGTCCCACGGCAAGAATCTGGAGGTCGTTGAACGCCTCTTCGTACAGGGCCACATCGGCGCGCCTCCGTGTGACCGACGCCCCGCCGAGGTTCTCCAGATAGGCGATGGACTGCGCGTCGTCGAACCGCAGCAGCGTGAAGGCACCGTTCATCCCGGGGTGTGCGCCCACTCTGAAGGGGATGACCTGCACGCGCACCGAGGGCAGCTCGGCCACCTCCGCCAGATGCTCTATCTGCGCGCGCATGACGGCCGGACCGCCGACCCGGCGGTGGAGAACCGCCTCATTGATGACCGCCGCGAACTTGAGCGGAGCCAACTCGCGGTGGAGCGCCTCCTGTCGCGTCACCCGGACCGCGACGAGCCGGTCGATCTCGTCGGTGGACAATCTCTCGTGAGCGCGCCGGTGGATGGTTCGCACGTAGTCCTCCGTCTGGAGGAGACCGGGGACGAACTCGCCCTCGTACTTGTGCAGAGCCGCAGCCGTGGCCTCCAGCCCCAAGTACGCCTTGAACGTAGGCGTGATGGCAGGCCTGTACTCGGGCGACTGCCACCAGTCCTTCTTGGTCTTGGTGACGGCCGCGTACCCCAGCAGCAGGGCGCGCTTCTCGGGGGCCGCCCGGTAGATCTCGCAGAGCGCCATCACATCCGCGGTCTCCACCACCGCGTTCTCCCCCGTCTCCAGCCTGGTCAGCTTCGACGGGCTGCAAATCAGGGTGCGTACGACCTGGGTCGATGTGAGACCGGCTTCGTGCCGGAGTTGTCGGAGTTCGCGGCCTAACTGGAGACGGCAGAGTGCGGGCGTCGCCGACTCCACATCCGTGATCATCCTTCTGCCTCCCAGGGCTTGTTACCCAGTGTGACTGAGAATGTCCCGCTGCCGCAAGGAGCTTTCTGCGTCACGGCAGAAGGCCCCGTCCGGAAGCGTGAACGCATTGCCGCAGCACAGGACTTCACTCAGAAACCTGCTCGCAGAAACGCGCCGCAGCAGTTCCACGCTACCGCCCGCACTGTCACGATTACCCAAGGTTGCAAAAGTTGATGTGCAGGGCGACACCGAGGCGCAGCCCGTCCGCCTGCACCCCATGCCCCACGCCCCCACGCCCCCATGCCCCCATGCCCCAGGGCCAGGAGTCTCAATGATGAAGTCAAGCCGCTTGCGTGACAGGCGGAGCGGAGGTGAAGACTCGTCCGTCACGCAGCAAGGCCCACAACACGCTGGCTC
>NZ_JBEYFB010000044.1:0-58746 GCF_040634135.1 Streptomyces sp. NPDC007164 | reverse complement strand
TTCCGACTCTATCAGACTCTTTCGTGTCCGATTCCCGGTCGAAGCGGGATCCTGCTTTTCGCTTTCCAGTTCTTCGCTTTCGCGTTTCCCTTTCCAGCGGTTCCAACCTTACCAGACTCTTTTCCGTTCCGTTTCCGGTCCGAATTTGAATTCCGGTGACCTTGGAGGGGCCTTTGCCTTTCGGCGGATCCGACTTTATCAGAAGTTCTGAGTCGGAATTCCCGCCCCGTTCCGGACGCTCGGCGCACACGAGTGTGCGCAGTGCTTCCCGGTCAGGCGGAGCCGTAAACGTACTGGAGCGGGGCGCCCCGATGCAAATCGGGGGCCCCGCTCCGGAGTTCGCGCCTGGCTGCGTCAGACCTCGACGACGACCGGAAGGATCATCGGGCGCCGGCGGTAGGTGTCGGAGACCCACTTGCCCACCGTGCGGCGGACGAGCTGCTGGACCTGGTGCGGCTCCAGCACGCCGTCCTGGGCGGACCTGTTGATCGCTTCCTCGATCTTCGGCGCGACGGCGCTGAACGCCGAGTCGTCGATGCCGGAACCGCGGGCGTGGATGTCCGGTCCGCCCGTGATCTTGCCGGAGGAGCTGTCGACCACGATGAAGACGGAGATGATGCCCTCTTCGCCGAGGATCCGGCGGTCCTTGAGCGAGGTCTCGGTGACGTCGCCGACCGAGAGGCCGTCGACGTAGACGTAACCCGCCTGGACCTTGCCGACGATCTTGGCCCGGCCGTCGACGAGGTCGACGACGACGCCGTCCTCGGCGATGACGATGTGGTCCTTGGGCACGCCGGTGAGCGCGCCCAGTTCGGCGTTGGCCCTCAGGTGGCGCCATTCGCCGTGGACCGGCATCAGGTTCTTCGGCTTGCAGATGTTGTAGAAGTACAGCAGCTCGCCGGCCGAGGCGTGGCCCGAGACGTGGACCTTCGCGTTGCCCTTGTGGATGACGTTGGCGCCCCAGCGGGTCAGGCCGTTGATCACGCGGTAGACGGCGTTCTCGTTGCCCGGGATCAGGGACGACGCCAGGATCACCGTGTCACCCGGGACGATCCGGATCTGGTGGTCCCGGTTGGCCATCCGGGACAGGGCCGCCATCGGCTCGCCCTGGGATCCGGTGCAGACCAGCACGACCTCGTCGTCCGGCAGGTCGTCGAGGGTCTTGACGTCGACAACCAGGCCCGCGGGAACCCGCAGGTAGCCGAGGTCACGGGCGATGCCCATGTTGCGGACCATCGAGCGGCCGACGAAGGCGACCCTGCGGCCGTACTCGTGTGCCGCGTCGAGGATCTGCTGGATGCGGTGCACATGGCTGGCGAAGCTCGCCACGATGATGCGCTTCTGGGCGTTGGCGAAGACCGTGCGCAGGACGTTGGAGATGTCCCGCTCGGGCGGCACGAAGCCGGGGACCTCGGCGTTCGTCGAGTCGGAGAGGAGGAGGTCGATGCCTTCCTCGCTCAGCCGGGCGAAGGCGTGCAGGTCGGTGAGCCGGCCGTCCAGCGGGAGCTGGTCCATCTTGAAGTCGCCGGTCGCGACGGCCATGCCCGCGGGGGTGCGGATGGCGACCGCGAGGGCGTCCGGGATGGAGTGGTTGACCGCGATGAACTCGCAGTCGAACACGCCGATGCGCTCGCGCTGCCCCTCCGCCACTTCCAGGGTGTACGGACGGATGCGGTGCTCCTGGAGCTTCGCCTCGATCAGCGCGAGGGTGAGCTTGGAGCCGATGAGGGGGATGTCCGGCTTCAGGCGCAGCAGATACGGGACACCACCGATGTGGTCCTCGTGTCCGTGCGTGAGGACGATGCCCTCGATGTCGTCGAGACGGTCCCGGATCGTGGTGAAGTCCGGCAGGATCAGGTCGATCCCGGGCTGCTCCTCCTCGGGAAAGAGGACTCCGCAGTCGACGATGAGCAGGCGGCCGCCGTACTCGAATACCGTCATGTTGCGGCCGATTTCGCCGAGGCCGCCGAGCGGGGTGACCCGGAGGCCGCCCTTCGGGAGCTTCGGCGGGGTGCCGAGTTCGGGATGCGGATGACTCAAAAGACTCTCCTTACCACGCACGCCACGTACCGCTTGGGCACGTGGCGCGCATGTCATTCGTGCACTTGCTGTTGTCTGTTTTTTCGCTCTTGCGAGTGTTCTTCGCGTATTCAGTTGTGAAGTCTGTGATTACAGCTCTACCCCGCCGGCGGCGAGATCGATCTTGAGCTGGGCCGTTTCCTGCTCGGTGAGCTCGACCAGCGGGAGGCGCAGCGGGCCTGCGGGCAGCCCCTGGAGGGCCAGGGCGGCCTTGGTGGTGATCACACCCTGGGTGCGGAACATGCCGGTGAATACCGGCAGGAGCTTCTGGTGGATCTCCGTGGCCTTCTGGACGTCGCCGCCGGCATGCGCCTCGACGAGGGCGCGCAGGTCGGGGGTGACGACATGGCCGACGACGGAGACGAATCCGATGGCGCCGACCGAGAGCAGCGGCAGGTTGAGCATGTCGTCGCCGGAGTACCAGGCGAGGCCGGAGCGGGCGATGGCCCAGCTGGCGCGGCCGAGGTCGCCCTTGGCGTCCTTGTTGGCGACGATGCGCGGGTGCTCGGCAAGCCGTACCAGCGTCTCCGTGTCGATCGGCACACCGCTGCGGCCGGGGATGTCGTAGAGCATCACCGGCAGACCGGTGGCGTCCGCGATGGCCGTGAAGTGGCGGAAGAGGCCTTCCTGCGGCGGCTTGTTGTAGTACGGCGTCACCGCGAGGAGCCCGTGGGCGCCGGAGCGTTCGGCCGTACGGGCGAGCTCGATGCTGTGGCGGGTGTCATTGGTGCCGATGCCGGCCACGACGTGGGCCCGGTCTCCCACGGCTTCCAGTACCGCCCTCACGAGCTGGTCTTTCTCCGCGTCGCTGGTGGTCGGGGACTCGCCGGTGGTGCCGTTGACGACCAGGCCGTCATTGCCTGCGTCCACCAGGTGGGCGGCGAGCCGCTGGGCACCGTCGAGGTCGAGTGCGCCGTCCGCCGTGAAGGGCGTGACCATAGCGGTGAGGACCCGCCCGAAGGGGGTCTGCGGAGTGGAGATCGGAGCCATGGGTAACACGCTACTCGCTGCTCAGGACCCAATGCCCCCTCGGGGGGACAAGCGATAGGAGCCCGGCACTGCCTGCTCGGGGGTTCAAGCAGTGCCGGGTCCGTTTGATCAGCCTAGATGAACTTCACGAAACGCCGCAATACGGACACCGCTTACGGGGCTACTCGTCCGTTTTTGTTGAAGGCTGCATGGGTGAGCGGCATGAGGCGCGCCCAGTGCTCCTCCATCTGCTGGCCGACCATCTCGATCTCGCGCTGCGGGAAGGACGGCACCTTCGCCAGCTCGTGCTGGGTGCGCAGGCCGAGGAAGTGCATCAGCGAGCGGGCGTTGCACGTGGCGTACATCGAGGAGAAGAGGCCGACGGGGAGCACGGCGCGGGCGACCTCGCGGGCCACTCCGGCGGCGAGCATCTCCTGGTAGGCCTCGTACGCCTGGCGGTAGGAGTCCTCCATGACGCGGCCGGTGAGCTCCTGCTGGGCCTGGGTGCCCTCGACGAACTCGTACTTGCCGGGGCGGCCCTGCTGGACGAGCTTGCGGGAGGCGTCCGGGACATAGAAGACCGGCTCCAGCTCCCGGTAGCGGCCCGATTCCTCGTTGTACGACCAGCCGACGCGGTGGCGCATGAACTCGCGGAACACGAAGATCGGGGCGCTGATGAAGAAGGTCATCGAGTTGTGCTCGAACGGGCTGCCGTGGCGGTCACGCATCAGGTAGTTGATGAGTCCCTTGGAGCGCTCGGGGTCCTTGGTGACCTCCTCCAGGGACTGTTCGCCGGCCGTGGAGACGCGGGCCGCGAACAGGACGTCGGAGTCGCCCGCGGCGTGTTTCACCAGCTCAACGGTCACATCGCTGCGGAAGCTGGGCTTTGCGGGCTCGGGGGTCTCGGTCACCGGCGGGGTCCTTCCAGTTGCGTCGCTCGGGCGGCGCCCACTCTACGGGCCGCCACTGACAACCGGGCCGGAAGGGCCGTCCAGGGATTTCTTCGACGAATTCGGCGATTCGGGGCACCGATCAGGCCCGCCGTGCGTCTGACTCAATAGCAGCATCCGTAACAGAGTTCAAGGAGACCTTCCTCATGTTCCGCCGGCGTGAATCCGTCCCGTTCTCGTTCGTGGCCGAGAGCGACCGATTCCGCAGTAACGTCACACCCCCGCCCCGGCAGCGCGCCACCGTCTCCCAGCTGGCCGGCCGTTCCCTCGTCGGGCTGACCATGGTCGCCGGTCTCGTCGGGGCGCTGATCCTCGGTCTGCCCGCGCTGAGCCCCGCGCAGAGCCCCTCGCACGCCGAACAGACCGAGGCCGCCCACGGGCACTGACTCGTACGGGCCCCCTGGGGTGGTCGGGTCGGTGATCTCCTCGGTAGCCTCACCGGGCACAGCAATCGAGCGTGTTTGTGAGTGAGGATCATTCGTGCCCCTGCCCTTCCTGACGGCCGACCGCGCATTTGATGCGAGCGCCGAGGACATCGCGCTGCCGTTCGACGACCACGACAGCTGGCGGCGCCCGTACCGTCCCGGCCCCTGGCGGGTCGCGGCGGCGGCCTTCCTGCTGCTGCTCGCGTCCTTCGTGCTGCTCGCGGGAATGATCATCGCGTTCGCCGGGGCGGTGCCGGGTTCGGCCGTGTGTCTGGGCCTCGCCCTCGCGGTCATCCTCTGCGCGCTGCGGCTGCTGCGGGTCGGTGCCTGGGTCAGCCGGCACGGCGTGCGCCGGGTGAGCTTCTTCACCAGCGTCACCGTGCCGTGGAACCGGGTCGCCGACATCCGCACGGTGCAGCAGCCGGTGAAGTGGCTCGGGTTCCCCCGCACCGTCCAGGGGCAGGCGCTGATCCTGGTACGCCAGGGGGGCGAGCCGGTTCCGCCGCTGCTCACCGACAGCAACGCCGACTTCCTGACCCGGAGCGAGGCGTTCGACCGCGCCGCCGACACGGTGGAGGCGTGGGGGGACGAGTACCGGCGGGTCTGAGCCCCCGACAGCCGGCAGGACGCCCGGCCCGGCCCCTTCAGGGGGTGCTGGGCCGGGCGTCCTTCGTTCGTAGGGCGATCGCGCGCTGCATGGCCTTGCGGGCCCGCGGGGTGTCCCTGGCGTCCTGGTAGGCGACGGCGAGGCGGAACCAGCAGCGCCAGTCGTCCGGGGTGTCCTCGGTCTCCTCGCGGCGCCGGGCGAACACGGCGTCGGCCGAGTCGCGGTCGATCCGGCCGGACGGGGTGCGGACCAGTTCGTCGACCGGCAGGCCGCCCTCCGCGTCGAGCTCCGCGGCCAGCGCGTTCGCCCGCGACACGAACTGGGTGTTCTTCCAGAGGAACCAGATGCCGATCACCGGCAGGATCAGCACCGCGACCCCGAAGGTGACCGTCAGCAGCGTGCCGTGCCGGATGAGCAGTACGCCACGGCTGCCGACCAGGGCGAAGTAGAAGACCAGGACGGCAGCGGTGACGAAGTAGGTGATCTTTGCGCGCATGGCAGGCTCAGTCAGTTCAGGTCGAGGAAGTGTTCCAGGCCGAACGTGAGGCCGGGAGTGGTCACCACGCGGCGTACGCCGAGCAGGATGCCCGGCATGAAGCTGCTGTGGTGCAGGGAGTCGTGGCGGATGGTGAGCGTCTCGCCCTCGCCGCCGAGCAGCACTTCCTGGTGCGCGAGGAGACCGCGGAGCCGGATCGCGTGGACGGGGACTCCGTCCACGTCCGCGCCGCGGGCACCGTCCAGGGCCGTGGCGGTGGCGTCGGGCTGCGGGGCGCAGCCCGCCTTCCGGCGGGCGTCGGCGATCAGCTGGGCGGTGCGGGTGGCGGTGCCCGAGGGGGCGTCGACCTTGTTGGGGTGGTGCAGTTCGACGACCTCGACCGACTCGAAGTAGCGGGCTGCCTGCTCCGCGAACTTCATCGTGAGGACGGCGCCGATGGAGAAGTTGGGCGCGATGAGCACACCGGTCTCCGGGGAGCCGGAGAGCCAGGTGTTGAGCTGCGCGAGCCGTTCGTCGGACCAGCCCGTCGTACCGACGACGGCGTGGATGCCGTGCCGGACGCAGAAGTCCAGGTTGTCCATCACCGACGCGGGGGTGGTGAGCTCGACGACGGCCTGGGCGCCGGATTCCGTGAGGGTCTCCAGCCTGTCGCCGCGGCCCAGTGCGGCCACCAGCTCCATGTCGTCGGCGGCCTCGACGGCTCGTACCGCCTCGGATCCGATCCGGCCCTTGGCGCCGAGAACGGCCACGCGCAGCTTGCTCATTGCTCTGGTTCCTTAACGGTGGAGTTAGGAGACCGCTTCTTCGAGGCGGTCGGCCTGCTTGTCCTTGAGCGGGCCGATGACGGAGAGGGAGGGGCGGTGTCCGAGGACCTCGGCCGCGACCTCGCGCACGTCGTCGGGGGTGACCTGTGCCATCCGGGCGAGCATGTCATCGACCGACATCTGGTCGCCCCAGCACAGCTCGCTCTTGCCGATGCGGTTCATCAGCGCGCCGGTGTCCTCCAGGCCGAGGACGGTGGAGCCGGAGAGCTGCCCGATGGCGCGGCCGATCTCCTCGTCGGTCAGTCCTTCGGACGCCACCCGGTCGATCTCGTCCCGGCAGATCTTGAGGACGTCGTGGACCTGGCTGGGCCGGCAGCCCGCGTACACCCCGAAGAGTCCGCAGTCGGCGAAGCCCGAGGTGTACGAGTACACGCTGTAGGCGAGGCCGCGCTTCTCCCGTACCTCCTGGAAGAGGCGTGAGCTCATGCCGCCGCCGAGGGCGGTGCTGAGCACGCCCAGTGCCCAGCGGCGGTCGTCGGTGCGGGCCAGGCCGGGTACGCCGAGGACGACGTGGGCCTGCTCGGTCTTGCGGTTCAGCAGCTCGACCCGGCCCGCGGTGCGCAGGGTGCGCGATCCCTCGCGCGGGGCGACCGGGACGGCGTCGGTGCGGGACAGGGCGCCCGCCCGCTCGAACGCCCGGCGGACCTGGCGTACGACCGTGGCGTGGTCGATGTTGCCCGCGGCGGCGACGACCAGGTGCGTGGGGTCGTAGTGCTTCTTGTAGAAGCGGGTGATCCGGCCGCGGTCGAGCGCGTTGATGGTGTCGACGGTGCCGAGGACCGGGCGGCCGAGGGGGGTGTCGCCGAGCATGGTGTGCGCGAACAGGTCGTGCACGCAGTCGCCCGGGTCGTCCTCGGTCATCGCGATCTCTTCGAGGATGACGCCGCGCTCGGCGTCGACGTCCTCGGCGGTGATCAGCGAGCCGGTCAGCATGTCGCAGACGATGTCGATGGCCAGCGGCAGGTCGGTGTCGAGGACCCGCGCGTAGTAGCAGGTGTACTCCTTCGCCGTGAAGGCGTTCATCTCGCCGCCGACCGCGTCGATCGCGGCGGAGATGTCCAGGGCGCTGCGCTTGGCGGTGCCCTTGAAGAGGAGGTGTTCGAGGTAGTGCGTCGCGCCGTTCAGCGTGGGGGTCTCGTCGCGTGATCCGACGTTGGCCCAGATGCCGAAGGTGGCGGAGCGTACGGAGGGCAGGGTCTCGGTGACCACCCGGAGACCGCCGGGCAGGACGGTGCGGCGGACCGTACCGATGCCGTTGGTGCCCTTGAGAAGCGTTTGGGTACGGGCGACGGCCCGCGCCTTCGAGGAGGCGCGGGCCGTCGTCACGGAACTACGGGACGTCACTTGGCGGCGTCGTCCTTCTTCTCGTCCTCTTCACCCTCGATGACCGGGATCAGGGAGAGCTTGCCGCGGGAGTCGATCTCGGCGATCTCGACCTGCACCTTGGCACCCACACCGAGCACGTCCTCGACGTTCTCCACGCGCTTGCCACCGGCGAGCTTGCGGATCTGCGAGATGTGCAGCAGGCCGTCCTTGCCGGGCATCAGGGAGACGAAGGCACCGAAGGTGGTGGTCTTGACGACCGTACCCAGGTAGCGCTCGCCGACCTCCGGCATGGTCGGGTTGGCGATCGAGTTGATCGTGGCGCGGGCGGCCTCGGCGGCCGGTCCGTCGGCGGCACCGATGTAGATGGTGCCGTCGTCCTCGATCGTGATGTCGGCGCCGGTGTCCTCCTGGATCTGGTTGATCATCTTGCCCTTGGGGCCGATGACCTCACCGATCTTGTCCACCGGGATCTTGACGGTGATGATCCGCGGGGCGTTCGGGGACATCTCGTCCGGGACGTCGATGGCCTCGTTCATCACATCGAGGATGTGGAGGCGGGCGTCGCGGGCCTGCTTCAGCGCGGCGGCCAGGACCGAGGCGGGGATGCCGTCGAGCTTGGTGTCGAGCTGGAGCGCGGTGACGAACTGCTTCGTGCCGGCGACCTTGAAGTCCATGTCACCGAAGGCGTCCTCCGCACCGAGGATGTCGGTGAGGGCGACGTAGTGGGTCTTGCCGTCGATCTCCTGGGAGATCAGACCCATGGCGATGCCGGCGACGGCGGCCTTGAGGGGCACACCGGCGTTCAGCAGCGACATGGTGGAGGCGCAGACCGAGCCCATGGACGTCGAGCCGTTGGAGCCCAGCGCCTCGGAGACCTGGCGGATCGCGTAGGGGAACTCCTCGCGCGTCGGCAGCACCGGCACGATGGCGCGCTCGGCGAGCGCGCCGTGGCCGATCTCGCGGCGCTTGGGCGAGCCCACGCGGCCGGTCTCACCGACGGAGTACGGCGGGAAGTTGTAGTTGTGCATGTAGCGCTTGCGGGTCACCGGGGAGAGGGTGTCCAGCTGCTGCTCCATGCGGAGCATGTTGAGGGTGGTGACGCCCAGGATCTGGGTCTCGCCACGCTCGAACAGCGCGGAGCCGTGCACCCGTGGGATGGCCTCGACCTCGGCGGCGAGCGTACGGATGTCCGTGACGCCGCGGCCGTCGATGCGGACCTTGTCCTTGATGACGCGCTCGCGGACCAGCTTCTTGGTCAGCGCGCGGTACGCGGCGGAGATCTCCTTCTCGCGGCCTTCGAAGGCCGGGAGGAGCTTCTCGGCGGCGATCTCCTTGACGCGGTCCAGCTCGGCCTCGCGGTCCTGCTTGCCCGCGATGGTGAGCGCCTGGGCCAGCTCGGACGTCACGGCGGCGGCGAGCGCCTCGAAGACGTCGTCCTGGTAGTCCAGGAAGACCGGGAAGTCGCCGGTGGGCTTGGCGGCCTTGGCGGCGAGGTCCGACTGGGCCTTGCAGAGCGCCTTGATGAAGGGCTTCGCGGCTTCCAGACCGGCGGCGACGACCTCCTCGGTCGGGGCCTCGGCGCCGTCCTTGACGAGCTGGATGGTCTTCTCGGTGGCCTCGGCCTCGACCATCATGATCGCGACGTCGCCGTCCTCCAGGACGCGACCGGCGACGACCATGTCGAAGACGGCGTCCTCAAGCTCGGTGTGCGTCGGGAAGGCGACCCACTGGCCCTTGATCAGCGCGACACGGGTGCCGCCGACCGGGCCGGAGAAGGGCAGGCCGGCCAGCTGCGTGGAGCAGGAGGCGGCGTTGATCGCGACCACGTCGTACAGGTGGTCGGGGTTGAGCGCCATGATCGTCTCGACGATCTGGATCTCGTTGCGCAGGCCCTTCTTGAAGGAGGGGCGCAGCGGGCGGTCGATCAGGCGGCAGGTGAGGATCGCGTCCTCGGAGGGCCGGCCCTCACGACGGAAGAAGGAGCCGGGGATCTTGCCGGCGGCGTACTGCCGCTCCTCGACGTCCACCGTGAGGGGGAAGAAGTCGAGCTGGTCCTTGGGCTTCTTGGAAGCGGTGGTGGCCGACAGCACCATGGTGTCGTCGTCCAGGTACGCCACGGCGGAGCCGGCGGCCTGCTTGGCCAGGCGGCCCGTCTCGAAGCGGATGGTGCGGGTGCCGAAGGTTCCGTTGTCGATAACGGCCTCGGCGTAGTGGGTCTCGTTCTCCACTAGCGTTTTCTCCGATACATATCGTCTTCTCGCCCCCACGCCCGTGTGGCGGGGGACGTAGCGGAGAAGCCCTCCATCGGCGGGCCGGTCTTCGATCGAAGCACCCGGGTCGATGAGTCCGGGGGCCACTACCGAGGACCGGCGGCGGGGAGGTCTGCTTCTCGCTCGTCTGTCGGTCGTTCTCCGACCAGGTTACTGAGATTCGGTTCTGCTTGGCATTTCCGGCCGTACGGGCGGACCCGTCACGTCCGGTTCCTGCCGGCGCACGCACAATCGTACGTACAGCAAAGGGAGCGGCCCCCCTCAGTGGTGGGAACCGCTCCCTTCACGGCGAACTACTTGGCGCCGCCGGCCGCACCGCGGCGGATGCCGAGGCGGTCGACCAGGGCACGGAAGCGCTGGATGTCCTTCTTGGCCAGGTACTGAAGGAGGCGGCGACGCTGGCCGACCAGGATCAGCAGACCACGACGGGAGTGGTGGTCGTGCTTGTGCGTCTTGAGGTGCTCCGTCAGGTCCGAGATCCGGCGGGAGAGCATGGCGACCTGGACCTCGGGGGATCCGGTGTCACCCTCCTTCTGGGCGAACTCGGACATGATCTGCTTCTTCGTAGCGGCGTCGAGCGGCACGCGTACTCCTCTTGATGTTCGATGCGCCCACGAGTGCCCCTGGTCTTGATCGCAGGGGAGCTTCCATGACTCGGAGGCGAAGGTCCGATGAGCGCAGATCCCAGGATGATCCGGGAGCGCGTACACAAACGGCCGTCACACAGCGTACCAGTCCTGCGCAGCCGGTTCGGCCGGGCGGGTGCGCGGGGTCAGCTGGTGAGAGCGCGGATCGATCGGTAGAGGTCGAAGACGGCGAGGCACAGGGGGATCAGCGTCAGGAGCACACACGCTTCGGCGATCTCCAGGAAGCGCCCCCAGAACGGGGTCACCCCCTTGCGCGGCACGATCAGCCCGATGGCGGTGATCAGGGCGGCGGCGCCCGCGACGGCCGCGGCGAGCCAGATCGTACGGATGTCGAGCGCGGTGCTGTCCCCCATGGCGGCGTCGCGCAGCATGCCGACCGGCGGGTTGAGGGAGAGGCCGAGGCCCAGGAGCACGAGTGCGCCGAGCCCGGCCGCGAGCGCGCAGCCGACCTGGGCCGTGTAACGGAACAGGTGGGAGCGCATCAGCATGGCCACCCCGGTGGCGAGCGCCAGCAGCTGGCCCCAGATGTTGTCCGAGAACCCCAGGACGGCCGCGGCACCCACGGCCACCAGCGCGCATCCGCCGACCAGGCCGACGAGCAGTTCATGGCCGCGCCGCGCCTGGGCGGCGATGCGGTCGGCGTCGACCGGGCCCTGCGGGTCCGGCTCGGACGTCCCGTAGTCACCGGCGGTGGTACGGGGCGGCTCGAAGCCGATGGGGAGGCGGGCGAAACGGGTGGAGAGACCGGGCAGGAAGGCGAGGACGCCGACGGAGAGCGGCGCGCACACCGCGGCGGTCTCGGTGGGCTCCAGACCGGCGATGATCGCGACGAAGGTCACCAGTACGCCGACGGCGGCGGCGAACACGAACGCGACGAAGAGGCCGTCCCCGCCGGGGGCGGCGATCATGAGGATCACCGCGACCACCAGCACGGCGGCGCAGGCGAGCAGGAACTGGAGCCTGCCGATGCCCTGCCCCTCGGCGAGCAACAGCAGTCCGGCGCCGGAGACCGCGGCGTTCGCGAGCGCGCCGATCCCCAGGGCGGTGCACGATCCCCGGTCGTCGTACACACGGGCGCGTACGCAGGCGAGCGCGAGAGCGAGTACGGCGACGATCGCGGCGAGGGCGCCCGGCAGCCCGTGCATGTCGTGCCGGGGGCCGGAGTTCCACAGCACGAAGCCGAGCAGGACCAGCAGGAGCGACCCCGCGAAGAGCCCGGCACCGCGCATGAGGCTGTCGCCCCAGAGGGTGCGGTCGCGGGCGACGGCGGTGGCGACCGCGTCGGATACGTCGTCGAAGACCGCGGGCGGCAGCGACTCGGAGAAGGGGCGCAGGGACAGCAGCTCGCCGTCGAGGATGCGCTGGCCGGCCAGGGTGCGCCCGCTGTCGAGGACGGTGCCGTCGCGGCGTACCAGGTGATAGCCGACCGGTGCGCCCTGGGCCGGGCTCTGTCCCGACAGCCGGAGGATCTCCGGGTACAGGTCGGCGACGGGAATGTCCTCCGGCAGCGCCACGTCGACGCGGCTGTCGGGCGCGACGACCGTGACCCGGCAGAAGCCGGTTCCGTTGCCGGCCGGAACTCCGGGACCGGGCCGGCCTTGTCCGGTGGCCGCCGTTTGGGCCGTCATAGTCACCTGCTGCTCCCCCTCATCGTTCGCCTGAAACGACCGGGGATCGCGGACCTCACTGAAGGGCCGTCCCGTGCATCCCCGGCGGGCGCGGGACGACAACCACGGCGCCTCGCCGCGTTGCCGGAACGCCCGGTCGCATCCGCTGCTCGGGGCGTCCCCCCGCCTTGCGATGCACCGCATCCGAGGACGCACGCCGATCCACCGGGGCCACGGGACCGCCTTCGCGCCCCGAACGGCCGTTTCCTTGCGGTAGTTAGCGAATGCTTACACGCGTTGCGACACCCTACCGCTCTCGATGTCATTCCATACGCCAGTAGGATCCTCCCGCGGATGGAGCCCGTCGCCACGGGGGCGCCGATACGAACAGTTCTGTCCGGCAAGGGAATTGGTGAGCTGTGAGCCAGATTGTCGTCAAGCGCCCACCGCGGGCCCTGCCCTCCGAAGTGCCGGACGAGCAGGTGCAGTTGCAACCACCGCCCGAACTGCCCCGCGGTCAGCAGGAGGGGGTGATGATGCAGCTGCTGCCGATGCTCGGCATGGGTGGTTCGGTGGTCTTCTTCTTCATGACCCCGAACCCGATCATGCGGATCATGGGCATGATCATGATCGCCTCGACGGTCGCCATGGCCGTCGCGATGATGGTCCGCTTCCGGCGGGGGACCCAGGGACAGCTCGCCGACATGCGACGGGACTACCTGAAGTACCTGACGCAGACCAGACGTGCCGTGCTGAGTACGGCCCGGAAGCAGCGCGACGCGCAGTTCTATCTGCACCCGTCCCCGGACCAGCTGTGGGCGCTCGTCGCCGAGGGCAGCCGGGTCTGGGAGCGCCGCGTCGGTGACGCCGACTTCGCGCAGGTACGCATCGGCCTGGGCAGTCAGGAACTCGCCACTCCGCTCATCGCCCCCGACACCGCGCCGGTGGACGAGCTGGAGCCGCTGACCGCGGGGGCGATGCAGCAGTTCCTGACGACCCACAGCACGCTCGACGGCCTGCCCATGGCGGTCTCGCTGCGCGCCTTCTACCACCTGACGATCAGTGGCGAGGCGGAGTCCGTCCGTTCCACGGCCCGCGCCATGGTCGGTGCGCTCGCCTCGCTGCACTCCCCCGAGGACCTGGTCGTCGCCGTCGCGACGGACCGGGACGCCGCCCCGCGCTGGGAATGGGCGAAGTGGCTTCCGCACGTCCAGGCCCCGGACCTCGTCGACGGGGCCGGCGTCCGCCGGCTGATCACCACGAGCGTCGGGGAGCTGGAGGAGATGCTCGCGCCCCGGCTCGACGGCCGGCCGCGCTTCCAGCCCGACGGCCAGCCGCTCATGGACCAGCCCCATGTCGTCGTCGTGCTCGACGGTCAGTCCGTATCGCCGGTGTCCGCGCTCGCCGCGGCCGAGGGTCTTCAGGGCGTGACGGTCATCGAGGTCGTACCGGGCGAGGTCAACGGGGCACGCGGCGGCCTGTCCGTCGTGGTGCAGCCCCATCTGCTCCAGCTGGAGTCCGGGCACGGACTGGTCTACGACGGCGTTCCCGACCTGCTCGGTCATGAGGCCGCCGAAGCGCTGGCCCGGCAACTGGCGCCGCTCCACGTGGCCTCGGGCGGGGACGACGACGAACCACTTCTCGCCAATCTCGAATTCACCGATCTGCTGAACCTCGGTGACGCGGCCTCGATCGATGTCGCCCGGACCTGGCGGGCCCGCTCCCAGGCGGAGCGGCTGCGCGTCCCGATCGGGGTCGGCGAGGACGGCAGCCCCGTGATGCTGGACCTCAAGGAAGCGGCGCAGGAGGGGATGGGGCCGCACGGGCTGTGTGTCGGCGCCACCGGTTCCGGAAAGTCCGAGCTGCTGCGCACGCTCGTGCTCGGCCTTGCCGTCACCCACACCTCGGAGACGCTCAACTTCGTCCTGGCGGACTTCAAGGGCGGTGCCACCTTCGCCGGCATGGCGCAGATGCCCCATGTCGCGGCGGTGATCACCAACCTCGCGGACGATCTGACGCTGGTCGACCGCATGGGTGACTCCATCAGTGGTGAGCTCAACCGCCGGCAGGAGATGCTGCGCGACGCGGGCAACTACGCCAACATCCACGACTACGAGAAGGCGCGTGCCGCGGGCGCCCCGCTGCAGCCCATCCCCTCGCTCGTCCTGGTCATCGACGAGTTCAGCGAACTGCTCACCGCCAAGCCCGACTTCATCGAGATGTTCGTGCAGATCGGACGCATCGGCCGTTCGCTGGGCGTCCATCTGCTGCTGGCCTCGCAGCGCCTCGAAGAGGGGCGGCTGCGTGGTCTGGAGACCTATCTGTCGTACCGGATCGGCCTGCGCACGTTCTCGGCCGGCGAGTCCCGGGCGGCGCTGGGTGTGCCCGATGCCTACCACCTGCCCAACGTCCCCGGCTCCGGGTATCTGAAGTACGGCACGGACGAGATGGTGCGCTTCAAGGCGGCGTACGTCTCCGGGGTGTACCGCTCGGGCACCCAGTCGGCGGTACCCTCCGGCCCCTTGCCGATGGACCGCAGGCCGGTGGTGTTCACGGCGGCTCCGGTGCCGGTCCGGTACGTACAGCCGAGCCCGCAGACCGGTGCTTCCGTACCCGACGCGCGTACGTCGGAGGACGACGCCCTGGCCGACACGGTGCTCGATGTGATCGTGCGCCGGCTGGAGGGCCGGGGTGCATCCGCGCACCAGGTGTGGCTTCCTCCGCTGGACAACCCGCCGTCGCTGGACGAGCTCCTGCCGGGGCTCTCCGCAGTCGAGGGCCGTGGGCTGACCCAGCCCGGATTCGAGGGCGCGGGCCGCCTCGTCGTACCACTGGGTGTGGTCGACAAGCCGTACGAGCAGCGGCGCGACACCCTCTACCGGGACTTCTCCGGCGCGGCGGGCCACATGCAGATCACCGGTGGTCCGCAGTCCGGCAAGTCGACGCTGCTCCGCACACTCATCGCGGGCTTCGCGCTCACCCACACACCCCACGAGGTCCAGTTCTACGGACTCGACTTCGGTGGCGGCGGCATGGCCTCGGTCTCCGGTCTGCCGCACGTCGGCGGGATCGCCTCCCGGCTCGACCCCGAGCGGGTGCGGCGTACCGTCTCCGAGGTGTACGGAATCATGGCCCGGCGCGAGGAGTACTTCCGCAGCGCGGGTATCGACTCCATCGCCACCTTCCGCAGGCTGCGGGCGCGAGGCGACATCTCGGTCACGGACCAGCCGTGGGGCGACGTCTTCCTGATCATCGACGGCTGGGGCAACTTCCGTACGGACTACGAGGGTCTGGAGGCGGCAGCGGTGGACATCGCGGCGCGCGGCCTCGGGTACGGCATCCACCTGATCGTCACGGCGTCGCGTTCCATGGAGGTCCGGTCCAACCTCAAGGACCACCTGATGAACCGGCTCGAACTGCGGCTCGGCGACGTCATGGACTCCGAACTGGACCGCAAGGCCGCGGTCAACGTACCCGCCGGCGTGCCCGGCCGTGGTCTCACGCCGGAGAAGCTGCACTTCATGGCGGCGGTACCGCGGATCGACGGCATCAACTCCGACAGCGACCTCTCCGAGGCGACCGCGGCCATGAACCAGGAGGTCGCCCGGCACTGGACCGCGGCGCCCGCCCCGGCGGTCCGGCTGCTGCCCCGCGAACTCCCGGTGCGCGAACTGCCCCCGGGCCACGCGCATCCGGAGCGGGGCGTCGCGTTCGGCATCGACGAGAACAACCTGGCGCCGGTCTTCCTCGACTTCGAGCGCGACCCGTTCTTCCTGGTGTTCGGCGAGAGCGAGTCCGGCAAGTCGAACCTGCTGCGGCTGCTCATCAAGCAGCTGAGTGAGAGGTACGAGGGGAACACCTGCAAGTTCTTCGTCATCGACAACCGGCGAGCGCTCCTGGACGTCACCCCCGCGACGCACCTGGCGGAGTACGTGCCCATGTCCAACAACATGGAGCACCATGTGGACGCGCTGTACGACCTGATGAAGCGTCGTACGCCGTCGCCCGACGTCACGGCGCAGGAACTGCGCGAACGCAGCTGGTGGAGCGGCCCGACGGTGTACGTGGTCGTCGACGACTACGACCTGGTCTCCACCTCCAGCGGAAACCCACTGGCCAAGCTCACGGAGATGCTGCCGTTCTCCCGTGACGTCGGCGTCCGGTTCATCATCGCCCGCAGCACGGCGGGGGCCGGACGGGCCCTGTACGAGCCGTTCATGCAACGCATCCTGGAACTGGGCGCACAGGGCCTGATGCTCTCGGGCGACCCCATCGAGGGGGACATCCTCGGCAACGTCCGACCGCGGCCGATGCCTCCGGGGCGCGGGGTCTTCGCCACGCGGCGGCGGGGGAATCCGCTGGTGCAGACGGGGGTCATGGACGGGGAGCGGTAGGGGCGCCGCGGGCAGGGAACGCGGGGCGGGGCGGGGCGGCTCGTCCCGCCCCCTCATGCTCTCCGCGCTCTCCCCGTCGGGAACTGGGCGTGGCCTCGCGCGGCTGCCCCCTGGGCTGCGGTGATTCACCGGTCCGGCGTTCCCGCCATGCGGGAGGCGCAGTCCGACGACCGCACCATCGGTCGGCGGGACCAGCAGGATCGTCACGTCATGGTGACTGAGCGGCTGACGGGCGGACGTTAAGCTTCCGCCAAGTTCGATTGTCAGATCGATCTTCAAGTGAAAAATCGAATCCTCTCATCCAGCTCGGCGGAACAGGCAGCACGGGGGAAGGGGTCAGATGACCTGGGACGAATGGGAGCAGCTCAAGACAGCGGCTACCGAGAAGGGGTCCGCAGCGATGCAGCTGAATCGTGTGCCGGACGAAATCGGCGGCTCACCCGCCCCTGGAGGCGACCTGAAGGTCAATCAGCAGGACCTCGCGGCCGTCGGTGACGCCGCTTTCAAGCTCTTTGACAATCTGGGCAAATACGGCCGTGATGCCTGGTCCATCAGTCAGACGGCCGCAAAGGATCTGAGCACCCAGGGCTTCGCACTGGGAGGCGCGCTCGACCACGTACAGGAGCGCTGGGAGGAGCAGCTCAAGACCCTGCTGGACGCCTGCGCGCACATTTCCAACCACATGGATTTCACCAAGGGGGCACACGCGGGTGACGAGTACTACATCTACGGCGTCGTGAGCAGCATTTCGACGCTGGACGACGGTTTCACGGAGAGGACGCAGCGCTGATGGACTTCGAAGCGCTGCTCCATGGCAGCTTCAGCCAGCTCGGCCAGGCCATCACGGCCTGGAACGGGGTGGTCGGCAAACTCGAAACGCTGAAATCGGACGCACGGGACGATCTGAAGGCGAAGGCGGACAAAGCCAACTGGGCCGGTCTGAATGCCACGGTCTCTCGTGAATTCATCACCAAGACAGCGGGTGAATTCTCTGACGCCCACACTCAGGCGAAGACCATCCACGACATCCTCAAGGACACCTACGGCGAGCTGGTGAGCTACAAGGAGCAGCTGGATCAGGCCTTGGAGCGGGGTCGCAAGAGGAATCTCACGGTGACCCAGACCGGCGGTGGCGGCTTCACCGTGACGATGCTCATCCACCCGGACCGCGCCGCCAAGGGCCACGACGTTCCGGACCACTCCCCGCAGGACGCGGAGCAGCTGCGGGACGATGTGCAGCGCATCCTGAACCGGGCGACGGAAAGCGACACAACCGCTGCGACCGTCCTGCGCGCCATCGTCGACCAGGCCGAGGTCGGCTTCTCCGGCGCCTCGTACAGTGACCGTGACACCGCGATCGAAGCCGTGCGCAAGGCGGAGGAAGCAGCCAAGCTGATCAAGGAGAAGGGCGACGAGATGTCGCCGGAGGAGTTCCAGAAGCTGAACGGTCTGCTCAGCTCGTTCAAGAACGACCCGTTGTTCCAAGAGGAGTTCGCCACCCAGCTGGGCCCGAAGGCGACGTTGGAGTTCTGGGCGGACCTTTCAAGCCCGGACAGCCCCAATGACCTGACCCGCACGCAGCTCAACCAGCTCGGTGACTTCCAGAAGAACCTGGGCGATGTCCTGGGTGGCGCCACCCAGTCGGACAGCCCTGCCATGCGGCAGTGGGAGAGCAACATGGTGAAGCTCGCGGGCGAGCGGTACTCCACCCGCCAGGGTGACGTCTGGGGCTTCCAGATCATGAGCAACCTCATGCGAACGGGCGACTACGACGATCAGTTCCTCAACAAGTACGGCGACTCACTGGTCGCCAAGGAGAAGGAGATGAGGCTGCCGGACCACTACTGGAACCAGCCTCCGAAGCCGAAGCTGAACTTCATCGGTGACGAGGAGTTCGGCCGGGATCCGATGACGGGCTTCCTCACGGCACTCTCCAACAGCCCGGACGCCTCGACGGACTTCTTCAACTCGAAGGAGCCGCAGGACAACGCGCAGTGGGTACTGAAGGACCGCCCGTACTTCGACGATTCACCGCTGCACGACGGTCAGAACGAGGGCAAGAACGCGGCCGGCAAGGCCATGTTCGCGGCGGTGTCGGGCGTGTCCGACCCGAAGGCCCCCGCTGCGGAGTTCCTGGCGCACTCGCCGGAGCAGCGGGAGGCCATGAAGCGCACCCTCGGAATCCTCTCCAGCATGGGCAACGACTTCCCGTCCGAGCTGCGCAACGACATGGCGCTGGCCATGGGCAACCACGGCGACTGGGTGCACCAGTCGATGAGCGATCCCGTGTCACGGCACGAGCTCGACTCTGGACAGCTGATGGAGGTCAGCAAGCAAATCTCGCGGAACAGGGACGCTTACGGGGAGCTCGCCAGGCAGATGCATGGAGCGGTCCTGGCCGACATCTACACGGAGAAGGCGCATCCGGAAGACAGCCTGGACCGCGCCGGCCGCACCGTCGGCTTCCTGGAGGAGGCCCGCTACCAGGCCACCAACGACGAGAAGGGCGAGAAGCTCGCCGACGCCTCGTGGAAGAAAGCTGGGAGGTATCACGTCATCGGCGGCCTCGTCACACCGTTGCATCCGGCCGGTGATGCCGCCCAACGCATTGTGGACATAGTCACGTCAAAGATGCTCGAGGACGAGCAGAACAAGATCAGCAGTCAAGCGACCGCAGACCACCAGGAGACGTACACCCGGCGCACCACGGAGCTCCAGAGGGTCGCGGACATCTGGTATGAGGAGAACGCGGAGTGGGCCGAGGATCCGGCCCACGAGGGCTACTCGAAAGACCACGGCATCTACAAACAGATCGGGGAAGCCGCCAACGACGGCAACAAGAAGGCGGAAGGAGTGGCGGGCATCCAATGACTGGGAAGACATCACGGCGCCTCACCTCCTCAGCTCTGGCCTGCTGCCTCGCGCTGTCACTCGGCGCGTGCAGCGGGGGACGCGAGTACACCGTTCCGAAGGAGGCGTGCGGCGTCCCAGTCAGCGAAAAGGCGCTCGACCCGTTCCTCGTGGACGGGAAGGAGCTCAAGGTCCTGGGCACGCCCGTGGCCACGGGCGTGGGCAACTGCGCCATCTGGGTTGACGAATGGCTCGTGGTCAACCTCCGGCTCGAGAAGGTCGACAAGCTCTACGACCCGATGGACGAGTCGGAGGAGTTTCGCTTCGAGAACCGGGCGAAGATGGTAGACCTGCCGTTCAACGGGCTGGGCGCGGTGGGTGACTTCAACGCCATGGTCAGCACGCAGTGCGCGGCCCCCGATGCCAAGTACGCCATCGTGTATGTCGAGGTCAGTCTCAAGTCCACCGGCGATGTCACCCAGCGGCGCGATCACATCGAGTCCTTCGCCGTCGATGTCGTGCCGAAGGTGAAGAAAGCGCTCGGCTGCACGGTCTGACACCCACGGCCCACGGCCCGCTCCCCAGCGCGGCGACGACGAGCTCGGCCGCGGTGTCCCCGGCCAAAGTCTGGCCGGGGCGCTCGGCGGCGAGGTCGCGGCCTGCCTGATCCGGGAGACATCCCAGTATCAACCTGTCCAGATCAGAGAACTTCGACTTTCCCCCTGCGCTAGGCGCTGGCTACCCGGTCAGCTTTGATCAACGCGAGCAGCGCGGACAGGCCGACGCTGCCGGTGGCGAGTATGACGTTTGGCTCGTCACTCTCTCGCAGCCGGAACGTGCCATCAGACGCTCTGGCGACATTGATGCAGTTCGCGCCCTCGGTGCTGTATGAGGACTTCTGCCAGTTGTACTCGGACATGAAAAGGCCTCTCAGAGACTTCTCGCAATTTTATGGACGAAGTCACGGCTCTGCGCAGGGCTGAGCGCGCAGCTCTCCATGCGGTCCAGGACAGATCTGTAGCGCGCAAGCTGCGCCTCAGCTTCGAGGAAATCACAGCCGTGATCGGAATCCAGCACAACGGTGTCCAGCTGTGGCACCTGCCCCGCGACGTAGGTGATCGGCTGCCCAGCAGCAGGGAAATCCTGGCGCTCGAAGGGAATCACTCGGACTGTCACGTTGTCCTGCTCCATCATCGCGGTCATGTGAAGCAACTGCGCCCGAGTGATCTCATCTCCACCAAAGCGCATACGTAGCGCTGCTTCATGAACGACGGCGGTGTAGGGCAGTGCGACCTCCCGGAAGAGCACCGCTTGGCGCTTGACTCGGAAAGAAGCGCGATGCTCGATCTCATCGGGTCGCAACTGCGGAACGCTCTGCCTGAATACTGCTCGAGCGTGCTCCAGCGTCTGCACCAGTCCTGGCATGGAGACGACTACCCCCACACGCATCGAGGTCGCCCAGTGCTCACACTCGGCTACCTCGATCAGTCCCGCAGGCAACAGCTCGCGGTACTCGTCCCACCAGCCGCGCTCTCGGCCGCCTGTCATCTCTGCCATGGCATCCACCAGAGCGACGTCATCGCATGAGTAGCTGTTCGCCATGGCACGCACTCGCTCAGCGCTCACCGCATAACGCCCGGCTTCGATCATGCTCATTCTCGCCTGTTGCACACCGACGCGGGCCGCAGCCATCGTCGATGTGAGACCAGCCCGCTCTCGCAGCTTGCGCAGTTCGGCTGCCAGGCGCCGCTGTCGGAGCGTCGGAGGCATCACCCGAGCCACCCGAACCCACCTCCATTCACACTGGCGTTCCATCCGTCACTCACACGACGGGACATCTAAACTCTCCCTCCAAAAGGGATATATCTATCCCCGCGCGAGCTACGTTATCAATGCACCTCAACTCCTCTCGTCGACAGGAGACTTCACATGACTAACGTATCTCTGCCTTCCTCTCCCACTGACCCGCCCGACCGCTTCGCCCACGAGATCCGCGCCCTCGTCGAAGCCACCGCACCCCGCCTCTTCGCCGTGGTCGAGCAGTTCGAAACCGACGGCGGCGAGCCTGACGCCCGGGTCGCTGCGTGGGGGCTCGCGCACGACGACGGAAGCGCCCAGGTCACCGCTGTGGACGGCGGGTTCCGGATGTCGCTGCGTACACCCGACCGTGCGACCCAGCTGATTTCCCTGCGCCCGGGAAGCATCGGATGCCTGGTGTGGCCGGAGCCAACTAGCCGGACTACGCCTGCGAGTTGACGTAGATCAACTCTCCCACCCCGTACCTGCTGGGCCCCCGGAACGGGGATGGCTCTGCTCTAGGGTGCAACGACGGCGCCCCTGCCTCGCGGCAGAGGCGCTGTGGTGTGCTCGGCTTGGTGGACGGGACATAGATCAGGGTGGGCACCTCCCGTGCGTGCCCACCCTGATCTGTGATCTGCCGAGTTCTACTCGAAGTTGGCTCGCGCCCGCTTGTCGCCTGCGTGGTAGGAACCACCGGCCTCACGCACCTTGCGCGAGATCTCGCTCAGGGCATTGTGAATTCCCCTGGCGTCGTCGTCCCAGCCTTTCTGAGCGGTGTCGTAGGCGCTCTTGGCCTCGCCCACCCAGAGCTCGGACACGTTGGCGATCATCCGCTTGATGGCCGCCAGGTCCTCCTGGAGCTGCTTGCTCTGCCGGTCGATGGCGCCGGCTGCGAGATCCAGGCTCGCGTAAGTGACAACCATCGTGCCGTCGTTGTTGCCCGACATGCGGTCCTCCCGTGTTATCTAGGTTTGGTATTAAGGCCTCGTACGTGGAACGTGCGCGGGTCAGAAGTTGTTGAGGTTCGAGGTCCTGGCCTCTGCGCCGGCGTCGCCCGAGTAACCGCCGACGACGTCGACGCCCTGGAGAGCCTGCCTGATCTCGTCCTCGGTGTTGTCCTTGATGGTGCGCGCCGCCTTGATGGCCTCCTGGAAGTTGAGCAACCGATGGGCAATGCTGACCATCTTCCGGTTGACCTCCTCCTGCTTCGTGTTGAAGGCGCCGGCGCCGATGCCCTTCCAGTGACCTTCCAGGCTGTCGATCGTCCCCTGGAGCACCTTCAGCTGGCCCTTCACCGAGTCGAATCGCGTGGAGAGCTCGCCCTCCAGCTTGAGGAGTGCGGCATCTGAGAGCTTCTGATCAGCCATGATCTCGGCTTCCTTCCTGATGTTCTTGTTCGTCCCGGCTTTGCTCGCCGGTGGGTACGGGTGCAGAACGTACGGTTGGTCAGGTCGTGCGGCGCTTACGAATGAGCGCGAAGGCTCCGCCGCCCAGCACGACGACCGCGGCCGCTCCGCCGATGATCAGTCCGAGCGAACTGCCGTCGTCCTTCTCATTGCTGGAGCCTGCCACGACGGCGCCATCAGCCGTTTCCTTCTTCTGGGGCTGTGACGAGCCTGGTGCGGAGGCGGCTGGGGAGGCCGAGGAGCCGGACGTCTTTTCCTTGGTGAGGGGGCTGATGTCCGGGGCGCCGGGGTTTCCCTTGCCCTTGAGGATGTTGACGGCCGGACGGATAATGCCGTGGCCGAGGTAGTTGCTGAGAGTGCCCTTCTTCCAGTCGCCTCGTCCAGCCGTATCGAAGAGGACGTTGAGCACCTGGTTGGCCGTCCAGTCGGGGTGGGCGGACCAGATCAGGGCGGCGGAGGCTGATGCGATGGCGGTGGCTGCGCTGGTGCCGCCGTTGCCATCGCAGTAGCCTCGGAAGTTTTCGTCACACCAATACGGGATGTCATCTGCGGGAGCGGCGATATCTACGCTACTCCCGTGCTGAGAGTACGCGGAGGCCTTGCCAGCGCTGTCAGTTGCGGCGACGCCAACCACCTGCGGATACGAGGCGGGAAATTGCTCCTTGTTGCCCTTCTCAGCGTTGTTTCCAACTCCTGCGAAGAATAGCTTTCCCTTGCTTTCCGCGTATTTAACTGCTACTCGCTCTTCCCGCCCCGGGAAATCGCTCGCAAAAGACATGCTGATGATCTGCGCATCACTGTCCGCTGCGGCCCGGATGGCGTCTGCAGTGTCGTGAGCGTTCACCGATTTCTTATTCTGGAGATCTGTATTGGTGATTCGCATCGGGATGATCTTCGCACCCGGAGCGAGGCCTTTCAGGCCCCCGCCCTTACCCGTTCCGGCGATCAACTCAGCCATGGTGGTGCCATGCCCGTTGTAGTCGTCGTACTCGTCACCGTCGGTACCTGTAGCGTCCAATCCCTTCAGAACCTGGCCCTTCAGGGACGGAGTCGATGGGTTGACCCCGGTGTCGATGACAGCAACCTTGATGCCTTCGCCCGTGGTGACCTTCCACATCTCCTCCGCACGCATGGCGCTGAGGTACCACTGCTTCGATTGCACGTCTGCGGCCGCCGCAGAGGGGGTAACCCCCGCAAATCCCACGCTCCAAGCACCAACCACGGCCATCGTGCCGAGCAGACGTCCTCGCAATCCGACAGACATACGGCGCTTCCGGGTCTGGCTCATTCCTGCTGCCATCCTGACTTCCGAACCTTCCCTGTACCTACTCGATCACCGGGGGTGCAGCTCCACGCCGTCCGGCCTCCCACGTCTCTCTGTCTTCCACCAGGTAGTCCGGGCGCGGGGCGCCGCCGTCCCGGTCCTCGTCGTCGGAGTCCCGTCGCCCAGCGGGACCACGTACGAGGCCCGCGCCTCCAGCCGTGAAGCCCCTCGAACCCGAGCCGGATCCGGCAGCGCTACGAGGCGTACCCACAACGCCCTTCGAGCTGGGAGTCCCACGCCCGCCAGGTCGAGTCGCAGCGTTGGTTCCGCCGGCTCCGATCACCGTTCCGCGCGGAGCACCGCGAGTGCCGCCAGCCGAGTCTGTGCCCGGAGCGGTGCGTTGTGGGGTCCCACCCACGATGGCCCTGGCGCGCCCAGTACGCGGGCCAGGGGACTTGGAGGTATTTGCAGGACCACCTGCCATGGGCCTGCCTCCAGTCACGCTGGTCCGACCAGCAGCGGGCGGCTGACTCCCGCCTCCACCAGGGCGTCCAGACGTGCCTGAGCCCGGGCCACCGCCAATGGGAGCCGGACGCCCGACCGGAACTCCAGTGCGCCCAGTCGCCGTAGGCCCGCTGCTCGTGGGTCCGCTCCTTCCGGGCTGCCCAATTGTTCTGGGCAGCCCGGTTGGTGGCGTGGAACGTCGCGAGCCACCTGCCACAGGGTTCACAAACTCATTCACCACGGGCGGATTCGGGCCTGTACTCGGGCCCGTAGGATTTGCGGTCGGCGGCGCGGGGGACGTGTCGGGAACTGTCACGGGGGCCGGTGGCGCCTTCACACTGTCGATCTCCGTCGAAGTGCTTGTGTCGGGCGCGGGTGCAGTTCCGAGTGACTCGATTGCCGCTCGATTGCTTGTGACGCCTGAGGTGCCGCCATCAGCCGTGGCAGTACGCTCTGAGTGGCCCTGTGTCGTACTGACACCCATTCGCTCGGAACCTGCCGATGAGCCCGCCGAGTTGGAATTTTCCCGGACGTCGCCCTGCGGCTTCGGCATCGCGACATCAAGCTTCTTTTCGAACCGCGGCGGCGCCTGCGCCGCCAGCGTCTCCTCCGACACCGCGTAGTACGAAGCCAGCCGGTTCGCCTGGTTGATGGCCTCTTGGCGGTCCTTCTCGACCTTCAGCGCCGCGGCGTACTCCGGATTGCCCTCGACCCGCTTCGGAGTCTCGATCTCGTCGACTGGCTTGCGTACCAAGCGGCTGTCGCGCGGCGGCAAGGACTTGCGCACCGAGGCGAGGCCGGTGCCCGCGACCGTGATCTGGATTCCGGTGGTCTCCGCGAAATCGCCCAGCTTCAGGGCGTGGGCGACCAGACCCGTACCCCAGTCGCGGAAGGCAGTTCCGGACTCGCCCTCCCAGTCGACGTCCTTGATGAAATCGCCCAGTTCGTTCGCGGCCTTGGCGATGGCTCTCCTCGCCGTCAGGAGTGCCTCACCCGCGTGTTCGAGGTGCTCCGGATTGGAGTTCTCGATCAGGTCGATCATCGCGTTGAGGTCGAAGCCCTCGAACGAAGTCCGTCCCGAGTTGCCCGAACCCCCGAAGGGGAACAGGTCCATGACGTCCTGGACCTGCCGGTTGACGTCAGTGACGATCAACTGGTTCTGGACACGCTGCTGATCCTGGGCCCGCTGTTCCTTGGGGGTCAGTTCCGGCTGCTTGTCGTCGCTCATCAGCTGTCCCCCAGGTCGTCGTAGGCCGAGCCGGTCCTGCTGTCGGAGCGCGGCTGCTCAGGCTTCTCGGTCTTCTCCGCCTGCGCCTTCTCCTGCTCCTTGTCCAAGCGCGCCTGGATCTCGTAGAACCGGCGCCGCACGTCGTCGTCCACGTTCTCGAAGCCGACGGCCGCCGCGTGCACGCCCAGGCTCAAGTACTCGATCTGGTCTCCGAGCGACTTGGAGAGCGAGACGAGCGCCTCGTGGACGCGGTTGTACTGCGTGTACAGCCCGTCCGCCTCCGCGAAGCACGCGTTCTGGCCGCTCAGTGCGGCGCGTGACACCGTCTGCGCCGCGATCTTCGATTTGCCGGCGGCCGACCCTTCAAGGTCGGCGAGCAACGCGTTGACACGACTTTGGAACTTCTCCAGCGCGCCAACACCACGCCGGAGGTCGCCTGGACCGGCCACGATCCTGCCCTCCCCGTTTCCCCGATTCCCCGTTTGCTCGGACTGTCACTCGTTGCTTTCGCACTCACGTGAACAAGTCCGAGCTCATTCCAAACCCTAGTCACTGGCTACGACAGGGCCAACCTTCTTATCCATCACGTGACTTCCGCGGATCGATTCCCGGCCGAGAACCGCCTGGACCGCCTGGACCGCCGACGGGCATCGCGCACGGCCACGGCGACGCCCGCTATCGCGGCGACCAGCACCGCCCCGCCCACCACCACATAGGTCGCCAGGCGTGCGTTGCGTTCGTCCGCCGTTTCGCCCAAGTGAAGTTCGGCCGGCGTCGGCGCTTCGCCCTTGCTCACGCCCTCGTGCGCCGCCGGGCGCTCGATGGGCTTGTCGTCCTCCGTCAGGGCACGCACCGGGTCGACGACGCCCCAGCCCACCAGGTGGTCGTGGCCCGCCACCGAGCGTTCCGCCGTCTGCTCGATCTGGGCGACGATCTGTTCCTGCGTCCAGTCCTGGTGCTTCGCCTTGATGAGGGCGGCGACTCCCGCTACGTAGGGGGCCGAGAAGCTGGTGCCGTTGTCGGCGCAGTGTCCGCCGTCGGGGACCGTCGAGATCATGTCCACGCCGGGGGCGGCCACGCCCACGAAATCGCCGGACTGGGAGAAGGCCGCCCGCTCGTTGTTGCGGTCCGACGCGGCCACGGCCAGGACACCGTCGAACGAGGCCGGGTAGGTCTTCTTGACGTTGCCGCCGAGCCCGTCGTTGCCTGCGGAGGCGACGATCACGATGTCCTTGGCCAGGGCGGCGTCCACGGCCTTCTGCAGAATGCTCTCGGGCCTCACCGCGTTGGCCGTGTCCTGGGAGATGTTGATGACGTCCGCGCGGGCGGTGCCGACTGCGTAGTTGATGGCGTCGGCCAGCGTTTCGGCTGTTCCGTGGCCCTCGGCGTCGTTCTGCTGGAGCGGGATGATCGTCGCGTCGGGAGCCAGACCGGTGAAGCCGGTGCCCTTCACCTCCCGTGCGGCGATGATTCCGGCGACCTTGGTGCCGTGCCCGACTCTGTCGGTGGTGCCGTTCTCGTTGCCGCGCTCGATCTTGTTGCCGTTGTCGTCCTTGATGTCCTTCTTCAGGAAATTGCGGCCGCTCTTGGTGTCCACGGCCCCCTTGAGCTGAGGGTTCTTGATGTCCACGCCCGTGTCGATGACCGCCACCCGTACCCCCTTGCCGGTGGACTGCTTCCACAACTCGTCCATCAGGACGCGCTGCAACGACCAGGGGCGGCCCGCGTACATCTTCGAGGGGAAGGTGCACTGGGTGGAGTCGTCCGCCGCCGCGGGCAGCACCGGCAGTGTGACGATGAGGACGGCGGTGGCGGCTGCGGCCGCCAGCGGACGTCGGTACGGACGCGAAGAGGGGTGAGTCGTCATGTGGATACGCCCCTCAGGAACCCTGCGGCTGGCGGGCCGCGCCCGTCGACAGGCGTGGTCCCGTGGGCAGGAACGAGGACCAGGCGGCCGGGACGGGAGCGGGCACGACGTCCTTGTATCCGAGCCGGTTCTGCGCCTGTTGTGCCTCCTGCTGCCGCTGCGCCCGCTCCTCCTTCGTGCCCGATTCACCGATGCCGGAGTCGCCCTGCTCGCTGTCGCCGTTGGACTGCATGGCATAGCGCAGACCGGTGTCGGTGACCAGGAAGAGCGGGCCGGAGTCGGCGCTGGACCCCTTGAACTGCCGGAAGAGCTGCCCGGATCCGGGGGTGACGTAGGCGCTGCTGGAGCCGGTGGGGAGCGTTGCGGGGAAGCTCGTGCCGACCCATGTGCTGAGCGTGGTGGCGCCGTTCTTCGTGTCGACACCGCGCAGGACGTTGCACACGGTGTTGCGGCGGCCGGCCTTGGGGCTCGCGAAGTTGACGGGCTTCGGCTCGCTCCTGGGCCAGTCGAAGTTCTGCCCGAACCCCTTGCCGGGCACGAACGCTCCCGCGCTGACGGACCTCGCCTTGCCGTCCTGGCCGAGCTTGACCAGATCCCGCCTGCTGAGCAGGAGCTTCGCGACGAAGTCCGACACGGGGGCGACCCGGCCGGGCAGCACCACGTACTTCTGGGTCCGGGTGCCGGAGGTCGCCGCGAGAACCATGCCCACCTTGTTCGCCTCGTGCGGCAGCTCCCCCTGGATGCCCGCGTCGGCGCCGGGGACTCCGCTGAGGGGCGGGAAGTCGACCGCGTCCCCGGTGTGCAGGGTGGCCAGCCACGCGGCGGAGACCCGCTGCGGGGTGCGGCGGTTGTCGAGCAGGGCGCGCAGCAGCAGTTCGTCCTTCTTCACCTTGTACGCCTTGCCCTCGGCGTCCACGATGTAGCGGGTTCTGTCCGGCCCCGGTCCCTCGACGTACATCAGCTCACCGCCGTGCAGCCGGCCCGCGCCCTCGGTCTTCTTCCGGTCGCGCTCCGCGAAGACGAACGCCGCCTTCAGGATGGCCCTGCCGCCCTCGCCGGGCCGCTCGCAGACGGCCCACCGCTTCTTCGCCCCGGCTTCACTCCCGTCCGGCAGCCGGTCGGGGGCGTACGGGATGCCGAGCGTGGCGCCGTGCGGGATCTTGCCGTTGTCGAGCACGGATTCGTCGACGTTGATGACCCGGCCCTTGTCCGGGTCGAGCAGGAGCTTGGCGGAGGACATGTTCAGCACCGGGTGGAGCTGCGTCTTGCCGTCGGTCTTCAACACCACATAACGCGTGGTGGATTTACTGGCGATGATGACGTTCTCGTAGGGGGTGTCCCACTTCTGGGGTGCTACGGGCTTGAACATCCCCCAGGCTCCGAACACCGCGATGATCACGACGCCGACGATCGTGCCGGGCACCACCGCACGCAGGGGGCGCGGCGCGCCCTCCTCCGAACCGCTCGGGTTGGGTTGCAGGAACTGTGCGATCAACCTCCGCTTCGCGAAGGTGTAGGCGTTGAGTTCGTCCCGCCGTGATGCCATCTGTCCGCTGCCCCTTTTCCCCAGTGAGCGACCAGGTTCCCACACGCACCGTGGTCCACTGTCGCCGACTGGGCACCCCGCTACGCCTGTTGGCAGTTGGCCGTCACTGCTCAGGTAGGGTGATCGCCCGGTCAACACCCGTGAAAAAACTGTACATACGGACACAAGGGGGCAACGCGGCGATGGGTGCAGCGACGCGCGAACGCACGGGGCGGTCTACCCATCGAGCGTCCGGCACTTCACGACGGCAACGTGGCAACGAGCCGGCCGCCGCCGCTCCCGCCGCTCCGGTGAGCGCACCCGCGAGGACGACTCTGCGGTCGGTCTCGCGGACCGGCCGCCCCGCCGGCCTGCTGCGGCAGATGGTGCTCGTCGAGGCGGCCCTGGCGGTCGCCGCGGTGGGCGTCGTGCTCGGCGGTCCCTGGCTGGTGCCCACGGTCTCGGTCGCCTGTCTGCTGGTACTGCTCGCGGTGGTACGTCGCCGGGGCCGGGCCGTGCAGGACTGGCTGTCGACGACGCTCGCGCTCCGCGACCGCAGGCGAACGGCCATGGCGTCCGACGCTGACACGGAGCCGCAGCTGGCGCCGGTGGCGGAAGGCGTGCCGGGCTTCGCTCCGTACATCTATGTCGACCGGGACCGTCGCACGGTGGGCATGGTCGGGGACGGTACGTTCCTGACGGCTGTCGTACGGGTGGAGGCCAGCGGTGAATCGCTGCGCCAGGCGCGCGGTGCGCGGGCGCTCCCGTTGTCCCTCCTGGGTGACGCTCTTTCGGTGGACGACATCGTGCTGGAGTCCGCGCAGCTCGTGCAGCAGGTACGCCCCGCTCCGGCCCAGCACCTGCCGCAGCAGTCGGCGGCCCGGCTCTCCTACGGCCCGCTCCAGGAGCAGATCGGAGCGCCCGCGCTGCGGATGACCTGGGTGGCCGTGAAGCTGGATCCGGAGCTGTGCCGGGAGGCGGTCGAGGCGCGCGGGGGCGGCATCGGCGGGGCTCAGCGTTGCCTGGTCCGGGTCGCGGACCATGTGGCGAGCCGGATCACCGGGGCCGGATTCCGGGCCGTGGTGCTGGACCAGGAGGAGCTGCATTCCGCCGTGGCCACATCCGCCTGCGCCAATCCCATGCTCTCGGCCCGTGCCGGACGCCCGGACGCCCCGGCACAGCGGCGGACGACGGAAACGACGAGGGTCTGGCGGTGCGACGACCGTTGGCACACCGCGTACGCGGTGGACCGCTGGCCCGAGTTGGGCCGAGCGGCGACCCCGCTCCCGCGCCTCGTCTCGCTGCTGACCTCGGTTCCCGCGTATGCGACGACCTTCAGCCTGACGGTGCGGCCCGGTTCGCACCAGGGCGAGGTGTCGGTGTCCGGCCATGTGCGGATCACGGGCGGCTCCGATACGGAACTGGTCGGAGTACGAAGGACGTTGGAGCAAGCCGCACGGCACGCCAAGGTCGGCCTGGTGCGGCTGGACCGCGAGCAGCTGCCGGGCGTGCTGGCGACGCTCCCGCTGGGAGGCGCACAGTGACGAATCGCATCGGACCGAGGCGGGGACTGCGCGGCCCGCGCCACGCGGGACACACTCTGGCCGCCGAACACCTCGGCGCGCTGTCGTTGCCGGTCGGGGACGACGGTGTGATCATCGGCACCGATGCCGAGGGGCACCCGCAGTTGATCGGGTTCCACCGCCCGGCACCGTACGACGTCCTGCTGATCGGCGGCCTGTGGACGGCGCAGGTGCTGGCGCTGCGCGCGGCGGCCACCGGGGCACGGGTGGCGGTCGAGACCGGGCGTACCCAGGCGTGGGCGACGCTGGCGCAGGCCGCGGGCGCCGGTCTTGAGTGCGTCTCCCTCCATGACGTGGGACGGGTTCCGCCGTCCGGAGCGACCGTGGGCAGTCCCGTGGTGGTCGTGCGGGACTGCGGGATGCGCCCGCCCCGCGGCCGGGTGGTGTCCTCGCCCTGGCAGTCGGTGCTGACACTGCTGCCCTATCTGAGCCCGGTGGCGCCCCGGTTGATGCGGTCGTCGACGCTCGTGGGTGTCCAGCGGGTCTCGCCCGCCGAGGCGGAGCAGACCGGCCGGATCCTGGGGCTCGCCCGGGCCGAGATCGAGGCCCTGCCCACCCTGGCGGACGGTGTCACGCTCTGGGTGGCGGGCGGCGAGCGCCACTGGGTGATGACGAACGCGACGGACATAGAGACCGGACTGCTCGGCACCGCTCGCCGGATGGACTGAACTCTTCCGTTCGCGACCCTGGACCTTCCGCTTCCGGGAGGATGGCGGGGAACGACACGGCACGATCGAAGGGACGCCGGCATGGGCACCCAGCAGGAAAAGGACGAGCTCTACGCTCTCGACATCTCGGATGTGGAGTGGCTGAGCGCACCGGGGACCGAGAACGTCGAGGAACGGGTCGAGATCGCGCATCTGCCGGGTGGTGCGGTCGCCATGCGCTCGTCGCTGGACCCGGAGACCGTGCTGCGGTACACGGAGGCCGAGTGGCGCGCTTTCGTACTGGGTGCGCGGGACGGTGAGTTCGACCTCAAGTAGGCAACGGTCCGGTGAAAGGGTGACTGTCCGAACTGGGTGGTCGCCCTTTCGTCGCGCCTGGATATATTCACAATCGACCGCTTTGGCCTGTGTGCTCCGCCGCACTCGGAGCACTTGAGGGCGGCGCGTGACCTACTGGACAGTTTCTGCCGTGCGATACGGCCTGCCGCAGTGAGCCCGATGACGATTAGGGTGGGTCGGGGCGCAGCGGAAGAACCCGAGGGCAAGCGATGCGCGTCCCAAGGGGGAGAGCCGGGCGGATCAGACAACGGGAACGGTCGCCCCCACCCACCACGGCACAAGGGTGCTCGACCACACCAGGAGGCAAAGTGAACGGCGATCGGGACGAGATCCGCGGGGGCTGGAACAAGCCCGTCGACGAGTCGTCCGACGCGGAGCCCGCCGAGATGACGGGTGAGTTCACCATCGACTACACCCCGCCCGCCTGGTACACGCAGAACGCGCCGGGGGAATCGTCGGGCGGTGCCGGTACGCATCTGGCGCCTCCGCCGCCGAGCGGAGCACCGCTTTCCGTGCCCGCGCCGTCCCCCGGGAGCGGTTTCGACTCCGACTGGACACCGGCGCCGCCCGCGCCCATTCCCGCGCCGCCCACGCCCGCCGCCCCCATTCCGGCGCCGGTTGCTGCCCACTCGCCGACGGGTGACGCCGCGCCTGCCCCCGCGGGCGGGACGGGCGATTCCGGCGGTGCGCCGGACCCGTTCGGGAGCGGCGACGTGGAGAGCGGCTCGACGATGCGCTTCTCGCCGGCCTCGCTGAAGCGGCAGATCGCGGAGATCGAGGGGCGTTCGGCGGAGGAGGCCGGGGACGGAAGCGATGCCGGGGACGAGTCCCGGGCCGCCTCGGGGTCGAGTGTCGCCGAAGCCGCTGCCAATGCCGGTGCCGGTTCCGCTGTCGATGCCGGTGGTGACGGTGCTGGTGACGGCGGTTCGAGTACGGGCGGGGCGCCTGCTTCCAGCGCTGCGCGGACCCCCGACGCGTCCGCCGAGGAGCCCGATGGCGCTGCCGCCCCGGACTCCGGTGCGGACCCGGCCGATGCCCCGGCGGACGGGCCGCAGGACTCCGCGCCCGCCCCCGCCCCCTCCGACGTTGTCGCTGTCGCTGTCGCGGATGCGGCGCCCCAGGACGTACCGCCCGCCGACGCACCGCAGGGTGCCGTCGCGCCCGTCGCGCCGAGCCCCTGGACCCCGGCGCCGCCGCAGGGCGGTCTGCCGCCGCTGCCGCCCGCCTTCCAGCCCGCCGCGCCGCAGCCCACCGCGCCCCAGCCGGCCCAGCAGTGGCCCGCTCCGGGCCCGGCCGGCCAGGCGCCCGGCGGCTACGGATTCCCGCAGGGCCAGGCGCCGCAGCAGCCGCAGGCACCGATGCCGCCGCAGGGCGGTTACGGATTCCCTCAGCAGCCCGCCCCCCCGGCTCAGCAGACCGCGCCGCAGGGCGGCTACGGATTCCCGCAGGCGTCACAGCAGCCGCAGGCCCCGCACCAGCCGCAGCCGCAGCCGCAGCCGCAGCCCCAGGCATCTCAGCCGCCGTACGCACCGCATGCACCCCAGCCTCAGCAGGCCGCCCAGGTGCCCCAGCCCGCTCAGCCGGCCCAGGGTGCTCAGTGGCCCGCGCAGCCGGGCGCGCCCCTGCCGCCGCAGGCCCCGCAGGGCGCCCTGCCGCCGGCCCAGCCCGCGCCCCACCTCCCCGCGCAGGTCACCCCGCAGCAGCCGGCCCAGCCCCAGGCTCCGCAGCAGCCGCAGCCCCAACACCCGCAGCAGGGGCAGGCCGTGGATCCCCGCACCGGTGGTGCCTGGCCGACCCCGGTCACGCACGATCAGCGCGAGCGTTCCGTGCCCGGCGCCCCGCTCGGGTACACGGCGGCCGTGGAGCTCTCCTCCGACCGGCTGGTCCGGGGCAAGCAGAAGGCGAAGAGCAGCCGCAATCCGTCCGGCGCTTCCCGCTTCAAGCTGGGCGGCAAGAAGGAGGAGGCGGAGCGGCAGCGCAAGCTGGAGCTGATCCGTACGCCGGTGCTGTCCTGCTACCGGATCGCGGTGATCAGCCTCAAGGGCGGCGTCGGCAAGACCACGACGACCACCGCCCTCGGCTCGACCCTGGCCACCGAGCGGCAGGACAAGATCCTCGCCATCGACGCCAACCCGGACGCGGGCACCCTCGGCCGCCGGGTGCGCCGCGAGACCGGTGCCACCATCCGTGACCTGGTCCAGGCGATCCCGTACCTCAACTCGTACATGGACATCCGCCGGTTCACCTCGCAGGCGCCCTCCGGTCTGGAGATCATCGCCAACGACGTGGACCCGGCGGTCTCCACGACGTTCAACGACGAGGACTACCGGCGCGCGATCGACGTGCTGGGCAAGCAGTACCCGATCATCCTCACCGACTCGGGCACCGGCCTGCTCTACAGCGCGATGCGTGGGGTGCTGGACCTCGCCGACCAGCTGATCATCATCTCCACGCCGTCGGTCGACGGCGCGTCCAGCGCGTCCACCACGCTGGACTGGCTCTCCGCACACGGGTACGCGGAGCTCGTGCAGCGTTCCATCACCGTCATCTCCGGGGTCCGCGAGACCGGCAAGATGATCAAGGTCGACGACATCGTGCAGCACTTCGAGACGCGTTGCCGGGGCGTGGTCGTCGTGCCGTTCGACGAGCACCTGTCGGCCGGTGCCGAGGTCGACCTCGACATGATGCGTCCCAAGACCCGCGAGGCGTACTTCAACCTCTCCGCGATGGTCGCCGAGGACTTCTCCCGTGCCCAGCAGCAGCAGGGGCTCTGGACCTCGAACGGCTCCACCCCGCCGCCGCAGTACGCCCCGCCGATGCCCGGCCAGCAGCAGTACGCCCCCCAGCAGCCGCAGCCGCAGGGGTACCCGCAGCAGCATCAGCCGTACGGCGGTCAGCAGCCCCCGCAGCCGTACCCGCCGCAGCCCGGCCCCGCCGGACCGCAGCAGAACGGCTGGCAGCAGGGTCAGCCCGGCCAGCCGGTTCCGCCCGAGCTGCAAGGTCCCGTCCCGCCCGCCGGATGGCCGCAGCAGCCGCCGCCAGCGCCTCAGCAGTAAGGCATCAGAGGTCTGAACCAATGAGGGCCCGCACCGTCTCCACGGTGCGGGCCCTCTGCACATTCCCGCAGCCCACACGCCGTTTCGATGACCGTTGACGCAGCTCGACCACCGCTGATAAACCTTCGCTTCACCAGCTGGCGAACCACAGATCAACCCGCCTTCTCCGTGCGAGTCATGACGTGAGGTCCCTGACCATGGTCGAAAGAGTTCCACCACGCTCCGCCAAGCCACGCTCACGTCTGCGTGTTCTCCTGGCCTCCGGTGCCGCCGCGCTGGCGCTGGCCGCCGGATCCGTCGTCCCGGGCATGCCGCTCGGTGCCGCGCCGCAGCAGGCGCAGGCCGCCGACAGCGGAAAGTCGACACTGACCGTCGCCGTCGCACAGAGCGTCGACTCCCTGAGCCCGTTCCTGGCCCAGAAGCTGATGAGCACCAGCATCACGCGGCTCATGTACGACTTCCTCACCAACTACGACCCCAAGGACAACCACGCGATCCCCGGCCTCGCCACCAAGTGGGAGCCGTCCGCGGACAAGCTGACCTGGACGTACACCATCCGCCCCGACTCCAAGTGGTCGGACGGACAGCAGACCACCGCCGAGGACGCGGCCTGGACGTTCAACAAGATGATGACCGACGAGGCCGCCGCGCAGGCCAACGGCAACTTCGTCGCGAACTTCAAGAAGGTGACGGCTCCCAGCCCCACGCAGCTGGTCATCGAGCTGAAGGAGCCGCAGGCCACCATGGCGGCACTCGATGTGCCGATAGTGCCGAAGCACGTCTGGGAGAAGGTCGGTGACTTCTCCAAGTTCAACAACGACAAGGCGTTCCCGATCGTCGGCAACGGGCCGTTCGTCGTGACCGACTACAAGGTCGACCAGTACGTGAAGCTCAAGGCCAACAAGGACTTCTGGCGCGGCAAGCCGAAGTTCGACGAGCTGGTCTTCAAGACGTACAAGGACCAGGACGCCGCTGTCGCCGCGCTGCGCAAGGGGGAGGTCTCCTTCGTCGCCGGTTCCCCCGCGCTGACGCCCGCTCAGGCCGCCTCGCTCAAGGGCGAGAAGAACATCAAGATCAACGAGGGCCCGGGCCGCCGCTTCTTCGCGCTGGCCACCAACCCGGGCGCGCAGACCGAGGACGGCAAGAAGTTCGGCAACGGCAACAAGGCCCTTCTCGACCAGAAGGTGCGCCAGGCCCTCTTCCTGTCCATCGACCGCAAGACCATCATCGACAAGGTCTTCCAGGGGCACGCCGTCGAGGGCCAGGGCTACATCCCGCCGCGCTTCTCCGCGTACCACTGGCAGCCGACCGCCGAGCAGAGCCTCGCGTACGACCCGGCCAAGGCGGCCAAGCTGCTCGACGAGGCGGGCTACAGGCTCAAGGGCGACCAGCGGGTCGGCAAGGACGGCAAGCCGCTCGACCTGCGCATCCTCTGCCACGCCACGGACCCCAACGACAAGGCGATCGGCAAGTACCTCAAGGAGTGGTGGGGCAAGCTCGGCATCGGCCTGAAGGTCGACTGCCTCGACAACGTCTCGGTGCCCTGGTACGCGGGTGAGTACGACCTCGCCTTCGACGGCTGGTCCGTCAACCCGGACCCCGACTTCGTGCTCGGCATCCACACCTGTGCCGCGCTGCCGGCCAAGGCGAAGGACAGCGCCACCACCGACAACTTCATCTGCGACAAGAAGTACGACGAGCTGTACAAGAAGCAGCTCGCCGAGTACGACCCGGCCAAGCGCACCGGAATCGTCAATGAGATGCAGTCGTGGCTGTACGACTCCGGGTACATGAGCGTCATCGCGTACCCGAACGCGGTCGAGGCGTACCGCACCGACCAGATCAAGTCGATCACCACCATGCCCGAGGCGGCCGGCAACATCTACGGCCAGGACGGGTACTGGAGCTGGTGGTCTGCGGCTCCCGCTTCCGGCGGCAGTTCGGACAGCTCCGGCGGGTCGGGCTCGACCGGCGTCGTCATCGGCATCATCGTGGTGGTCGTGGTACTCGCCGGTGGCGGGTTGTTCATCGCGAAGCGGCGCCGCAACACGGCGGACGACCGCGAGTAATCACTCGGACAGGTCGAGAGGGGCCGGCCGGGGAGCACTCGCGTCGTCGGCCGGCCCCTCCACGTGCAGCACGAGTAACGAGAGTTCCCCATGACAGCTGACAGCACTCCGGCGCTCGTGCAGATCGCGGACGCGGACACCGAAGGCCCGGCTCCGGCCGGACCGCCGGCCGCCCGCGGTCCACGGGCGCGCAACACCAAGGCCTATCTCCAATACGTGGCGGCCAAGATCGCGGGAGCAGCGGTCTCGCTGTTCGCGGTCCTGGTCACCAGCTTCTTCCTGTTCCGGCTCATTCCCAGCGACCCGGTGAAGCAGATGACGGGCGGCCGGCCCGTATCTGCCGAACAACTCGCGTCGCTGCGGCGTCAGTTCGGACTCGACCAGCCGATGTGGCAGCAGTTCACGACGTATGTCGGCGACGCCCTCACGGGCGATTTCGGCACCTCGTTCCAGTTCCACGCGCCGGTCATAGACAAGATCATCGAGGCGCTTCCGGCGACCCTGCTCCTCACCGGCACGTCGTACGTCCTGTACACCGCGCTCGGCATCTGGCTCGGCACCCGTACCGCCTGGCGAAACGGTTCCGCAAGCGACCGCTTCAACACCGCGTTCGCGCTCACGCTCTACTCGGTGCCGTCGTTCTGGCTGGGCCTGCTCCTGATCATCGTCTTCTCGGTGGGCATCGGCCCGATCCCCGGGATGTTCCCGACGGGCGGGCTGGAGTCGGGCAACGAGACCGGCTTCGCCTACATCCTCGACGTGGCGCACCATCTGGTCCTGCCGGTGATCACACTGGTCGCGGTCGGATACGCGCAGACTCTCCTGGTGATGCGTTCCTCGCTGCTCGACGAGATGGGCAGCGACTATCTGACGACGGCCCGCGCGAAGGGACTGCGGGACGACGTCGTGCGCCGCAAGCACGCCGTGCCGAACGCGATGCTGCCGACCTTCACCCTGATGTTCGTGAACCTCGGGCATGTGGTCGCCGGACAGATCCTGGTCGAGACGGTGTTCTCCTGGCCGGGCCTCGGCGGCCTCTTCTACCAGGCGCTCAGCGTGCCCGATCTCCCGCTCGTACAGGGGCTGTTCTTCGTCTTCGCCACCGCGGTGATCCTGGCGAACACCCTTGCCGATGTGCTCTATCCGCTGCTCGATCCCCGGGTGGGCCGATGACGACCGAATCCATGCCCACGCCCACGCCCACGAAGGCGGAGGCCGCGCAGAATCCGCGTGCGCTGGCCCGCGCGCGCAAGCGCCGGTCCATGGCCCGCTTCTGGCGGGAGTACCGGAGCCACCGCAGCGGGCTGTGGGGTCTGGCCGCGCTCGTCCTGATCGCGCTGGTCGCCCTGTTCGCGCCGCAGCTCGTCGGCTCCGACTCGCAGAGCGTCACCGGCGCCCCGGGCGGCGCGCTGGAGTCACCGAGCGGTGAATTCCCCCTGGGAACCGACCAGTTCGGGCGCAGCGTGCTGGCACTGCTGGTGTGGGGCACCCGGGTCTCGTTGACGGTCGGCCTGCTCGCGGCGTTCCTGTGCGTCGCCATCGGTACGGTCGTCGGCATCGTCGCGGGCCATTTCCACGGCTGGTACTCGACGGTCCTGATGCGGATCACCGACTGGTTCCTGGTGATGCCGACCCTGGTCCTCGCGATCGCGCTCGCCACGGTGATGGACCGCTCGATGTGGACGGTCATCATCGCGATCGGGGTGACCACCTGGCCGACCACGGCCCGGCTGGTCCGGGCCCAGACGCTCGCCGTGGAGTCGCGCCCGTACATCGAACGCGCCCGTGCGCTGGGCGGCGGCCACGGGCACATCATGGTCCGGCACGTGCTGCCGAACGTGATGCCGCTGGTGCTCGCGCAGACCACGCTGGTGATCTCCAGCGCGATCCTCACCGAGGCCACCCTGGCCTTCCTCGGCCTCAGCGACCCGACCACCACCTCGTGGGGCGGCATGCTCCAGGACGCCCGTGAGGCGGGCGCGGTGAGCGCGGGCGACTGGTGGTACCTGGCACCGCCCGGCATCGCCATCGCCCTGGTGGCGCTGGCGTTCACGCTGTGCGGCCGTGCCATCGAGTCCGTCCTCAATCCCAAGCTGGGGGTGGCCCGTTGAGCACGACGAGCATCCTGAAGACACCGCTGCTCGACGTACGGGGCCTCACGGTGACGTACGCCGGCGGAGCACAGGCCGTCCGTGGCGTGAACCTCTCCGTCGACGCCGGGCAGAAGCTCGGCATCGCCGGTGAGTCGGGCTGCGGGAAGTCGACGCTGGCGCTCGCGCTGCTGCGGCTGCTGCCCGCCGGTACGAAGGTGTCCGGCCGGATCCTGCTGAACGGCGAGGACGTCCTCGCCATGAAGTGGGGCCAGGTCCGGGCGGTGCGCTGGGCGGGGGCGTCGATCGTCTTCCAGGGCGCGATGCACTCGCTCAACGCGGTGCATCGCATCGGGGACCAGATTGCCGAACCGATCCTGCTGCACCGCAAGGCGACCCGGGTCGCGGCGGCGAAGCGGGCGGGCGAGCTGCTGGAGCAGGTGGGGCTGCCCGCCGCCCGCGCCTCCGCCTACCCGCACGAGCTCTCCGGCGGGCAGCGGCAGCGCGTGATGATCGCGATGGCGCTCGCCTGCGACCCGGGGCTGATCATCGCGGACGAGCCGACCACGGCCCTCGATGTGATGATCCAGGCCCAGATCCTGCGGCTGATCGAGCAGCTGGTGTCCGAGCAGGACCTCGGCCTGATCATGATCAGCCATGACCTCGCGGTGCTCTCGGACACCTGCGACCGGCTCGCGGTGATGTACGCGGGCCGGGTCGTCGAGGAGGGCCCGGCGTCCGAGGTCTACGAGAACGCGCACCACCCGTACGGCAAGGCCCTGTCCGGCGCGTTTCCGCGCATCGGCGACCCGGCCTCCCGGTTCGCGCCCCGCGGGCTGCCCGGCGATCCGCCGGACCCGTCGGCGCTGCCCGGCGGCTGCACCTTCCACCCGCGCTGCCCGGTGGCCCTGGACTCCTGCGCGAGCGAGGACCAGGAGCTGCGCGACGCGGGCCCGCAGCGGCGGGCCGCCTGTGTGCTGGTGGGGCCGGGGGCGGCCGCGGTGCCGGCCCTGCCCGGCGCCGAGGAAGCAAGGAGCACACCATGACACCCACCACTACTCCCCTGCTCAGTGCCCAGGGGCTGCATGTCACCTTCCCCGGCCGGCGCGGGGCCGCCCCGGCGCGCGCCGTGGACAGCGTCGACCTGGACATCCGGCCCGGCGAGATCGTCGCGCTGGTCGGCGAGTCCGGCTGCGGCAAGACGACGCTGGCCCGTTCGCTGCTGGGCCTGGTCCCGCCGACGTCCGGGCAGGTCACCTTCGGCGGCAAGCCGCTCGACTACGCGAGCCGGGCGCTGAAGAGGTACCGCAAGCGGGTCCAGCTGGTACTCCAGGACCCCAGTGGTTCGCTCAATCCGAGACACACGGTGTACGACGCCGTCGCCGAGGGCCTGCGGATCCACGGGTACGCGGGGGACGAGCGGGCGGCGGTCGCCGGGGCGCTGTCGCGGGCGGGGCTGCGGCCGCCCGAGCGGTTCTTCCTGCGGTATCCGCACGAGCTGTCCGGCGGTCAGCGCCAGCGGGTCGTGATCGCGGGCGCGCTGGTGCTGGAGCCGGAGCTGATCGTGGCCGACGAGCCGGTGGCCTCGCTGGACGCCTCGGTGCGCGGCGAGATCCTGGCGCTGCTGCTGCGGCTGCGCGACGAGCTGGGCCTGTCCGCGCTGGTGGTCACGCACGATCTCGGCCTGGCGTGGAACATCGCGGACCGGGTCGCGGTGATGTACCTGGGGCGGATCGTGGAGACCGGCAAGGTCGAGGAGATCCTGACGGCCCCTCGGCATCCGTACACCCAGGCACTGTTGTCGGTGCTTCCGGAGTCCGGGGCCGAACCGGTGATCCTGACCGGTGAGCCGCCGGACCCGTCCAGGGTGCCGTCCGGCTGCCGGTTCCACGCCCGCTGCCAGGTGCTGGCCTCGGGCGAGGCGGAACGGGCGGGCGTCGCGGACGACTGCCGTACGAAGGATCTGCCGGTGCTCGCGGGCGGCGGCGAGACCCAGGTGGCGTGCCACTGGGCGATCGCGGCCGCGAAGGCACCGGCGTAGGCCGGGATCACCACGCGGGGCCGGGACCGTCGAGGAGACGACGGTCCCGGCCCCGCGTGGTCCCGTACGGGAAGGGGTTCAGCCGCGCTCGTACGCGGAGACCAGCTCGCTGCACCGCTTCACATCGGCGGCCATCGCCACGAGCAGCTCGTCGATCGAGTCGAACTTCAGCATCCCGCGCACATACGCGAGGAAGTCCACCGAGACATGGAGCCCGTACAGGTCGAGGCCGACGCGGTCGATCGCGTACGCCTCCACCGTCCGCTCCGTGGCGTCGAACTGCGGGTTGGTGCCGACCGAGATCGCGGCGGGCATCGCCTCGCCGTTCACGTTCAGCCAGCCCGCGTAGACGCCGTCGGCGGGGACCGCGGTGTGCGGCAGGGTCTCCACGTTGGCCGTGGGGAAGCCGAGCTCACGGCCGCGCTGCGCGCCGCGGACCACGATGCCCTCGACCCGGTGCGGGCGGCCCAGGATCTCGGCTGCGCCCGCGACGTCGCCCTCGGCCACCAGTCGCCGGGTGAGGGTGGAGGAGAACGGCTCGCCGCCGCCCGCCTCGCCCCTCACACGGAGGTCGATGACCTCGACGCGGTAGTCGTAGGTCTCGCCGAACTCGGTGAGCAGCTGTACGTTGCCGGCCGCCCGGTGGCCGAAGCGGAAGTTCGGACCTTCGATGACCAGTTGCGCGTGCAGCTTGTCGACGAGCACCTTCACGATGAAGTCGGCCGGTGCCAGCTTCGAGAACTCGGTGGTGAACGGCAGGATGAGCACCGCGTCCACCCCGAGCTCCGCCATCAGCTCGGCGCGCCGGTGGTGCGGGGCGAGCAGCGGCGGGTGGCTGCCGGGCCGTACGACCTCGCTGGGGTGCGGGTCGAAGGTCACCACGACCGAGGGCACGCCCAGCTCGCGGGCGCGCTCCACGGCCCGGCCGATGATCAGCTGGTGTCCGCGGTGCACCCCGTCGTAGGAGCCGATGGTGACGACGCTGCGTCCCCAGTCCTGGGGGATGTCCTCCAAGCCACGCCAGCGCTGCACTCTGACCGCTCCTCGCCCGAACCTGTGTACGTGGGTTTGTCTCTTACGCAGGTCTAAGACTGCCATGCTCACGCCGCGCGGCCTGCATCGGCATCGCCTTCGGGCTTCCCAGCGCCTCCACCATCCGCCGCGCGCCGGGGCCGACGAGCGCCGCCCATTCCGGTGGCGCGTCGGCCAGCCACCCGGTGACCAGGGTGGCGAATCCGGGCACGTCACGGGCGAGCTCGACCAGTCGGCGGTCGAAGCGGACCGCGCCCTCGGGGGTGCGGACCAGCAGCGTCCCGGTGCGGTGGACCAGGGCGCGGGTGCGGGCCGGGGCTCGGGTGCCGGAGCCGGCCGCGGCGGCCCGCAGCAGCGCGTCGAGCACGACCGGATCCCGGTGGGCGTCCTGCTCGAAGTCCAGCAGAACCTCCAGCAGCTGTTCCCGCAGCGGCCCGGAGGCGGGGCTTCCGGGCGCGGCGAGCACCCCGGCGAGTGCGCCGCGTACCGGCGGCGGAACGGGGCGGTCCCGCAGCAGCCCGGTCACCAGGGGCAGCAGCAGGGCGCGGGCGGCGGGGCCGCGCTCCAGTCTCCGATCGAGGTACGAGGCCGCGTGCACGGCGTCGTCGGGGTGGCTGTCGATGTAGGCGCGCACCAGTCCGGCGGTGTGCAGGGCGAGCGCGGGGGCGTCGATCCCGGCCAGGGCGCACAGTGCCTCGCCCGCCCCGTCGTCGGGCCGGGTGAGCCGTTCCCGGTACGCGGCGAGCACCTGCTCCGGGTGGGAGGGCAGGGCGACGGCTAGCGCCTCGGCGGACGGTGCGGGCCCGCCCGCGACGAAGGCCCGGAGCGCCTGCGGAAGGCAGCGGTCCCTGGTCTCCGGATCCTGTACGAGGAGGGTGAGCGCGGCCCCGTGCAGGGCGGTGTCGGCCGGTCTGGCCAGCAGGGCGAGGACCGATCCGCGCAGCAGCGCGCGGTCGGCGTCGAGGGTGGCGTGGGCGGCGGTGACCAGGGCGTACGAGGCGGCTGCGGCGCGGTGGGCGCTCCGGTCCTCGTCGTGGGCCCAGCGGTGGACGGCCCGGCAGAGCGCGGAGGGCTCGTCCTCGGCCAGCGCGCCGAGCAGCTCCTCGGCCCTGGGGTGGGGGGTCGCGACGAGTGCGTCGGTGAGCTCGTCGAGGGCCAGGTCCCGGCGGGCGTAGAGGAGCGCCTGGGCGGCGGCCGCCACGGTCGGCCGGAGCGCGTCCCCGTCCCCGGCGGGCAGCGGCCGCTCGTCGGTGAACCAGTCGCAGAGCAGTGGCTGCACGGTGCGGGGCCGGTCCACGAGCCGTCTCGCCACGGCGTCCAGGAACCGCTCACCGCCGTCGCCGTCGGGGCACGTGCCGCGGGCCCGGTCTCCGTCGCCGCGCGCTTCGCCGCGGTGCGGGCCGTCGGCGGGGACGAGCCGCCGGAACAGGTCGATCCGGTCCTTCTCGGAGAGCCTGAGCCGCCGCCAGAACCACGGCCCGAACGCGGCGTACGTCCCCGGTCCTCCCGGCCCGCCGGAGGCCGCCCGGCGTACCACCCGCCCGGCCAGGAGCCGCAGCACGCCCAGATACGGACGGGCGTCGGGCACCCGGAGCAGGGTCTCGGAGAGCAGCCGGACCGCCCACCAGCGGGCGTCGTGCCCCGGCGCCCAGGCACCGCCGGGGGCGGCCTCCCGGACCGTGGCGGCGTCCGCCGCGGGATCCGTCCGCGCCGACAGCCGGTCCAGTGCCTCGATAAGATCGGCCAGCTGGTGGGAGAGCACGGCGGGGCCCTTCCGGCGGCCCAGGAGCAGCAGCGCCTGGATCACCGGGCCGATGCGGTGGCGGGGTACGGGCAAGGTGCGCGGCCCGGTCGCCGCCGCTCCCGGCAGGGCCGCGCGGCCCGTCCCCGGCTGCCGGGGACGCGGGACACGGCGTTCGTCGGCCGCCGCCCCCGGCCGCCTGTTCCGCTCCTCCTGCGCGTGCCACCGGTGCACCAGGGCGTGCAGCGCCGCATCCACGTCCAGGTGGGCGCCCTGCACCCAGTCCCCCAGCTCCTCGTGCGCGAAGCGGTATCCGGCACCCGCCGGGACGAGCAGGCCCTCGGTGAGGACGGCCGACGCCCAGCCCGTGCGCCAGGGGAAGACCTCCTCGAAGGCCTCCCGGCCCAGCTCCCCCTGTCCGGGGCCCAGACAGCGCCGCGCCGCCTCGTGGACCTGCCCCGCCACCCGCGCGGCCAGCCTGCGGACGGCGCCGCCCCGCAGCGCCGGGCCGGACGCCGCCGCGATCCGGACCGCGACGCGCAGACACATCAGGTCCAGGTGAGCGGCGAAGACCTCCTCGGTGTCGGGCTGCCCGGCGACGTCCCCGGGCAGTGCGGCGCGCACCTCCGCGAGCAGGCGCAGGGTGAGCGGGTGCCGGTCGTGGCCGGGTGCAAGTGCTCCGGGCGGGACGGCGTACCGCTCGGCGGCCCGTGCCGCCTGGCCCGCGGTGAGGTCGCCGAGGCGGACCGCCGGCGGCAGCCGCCCGGCCGGCCGGGCGGGGCGGTGCAGCGCGCCGGCCGGGCAGAGCGCCCCGGTGCTCTCCCAGTACTCGGGTCCGCAGGCGACGACCAGCCGCGCCCCGTTGTCCCGCAGCCATTCGACGGTGGCGGCGGTCCACCGGGCCGACTCGTGGGCCAGCGCGGGCGGCATCTCCTCGGGGCCGTCCAGCAGCACGAGCAGCGGGCTCCCGGACTCCTCGGCCAGCCGGGCCACCCGCTCGGGGCCGGCGGTCGACATGTCGCCCCCGGCTCCGGCGGCGGTCACGATGCGTCCGGCCCGGCGCAGCGTACGGGCGACGGCGTCGGCCACCGAGGTGTCGTCGGCCAGCAGATCGGCGCCGCGCAGCCAGAGGGTGGGGGCGGGCACCGGGCCACGTGCCCGGCGTGCGGTGAGCGCGGCGAGTTCGGTGGTGCGGCCGGTGCCCGGTGCTCCGACGAGGGCGAGGACGACGACGGGGCCGTCCGGCGCGGACGAAGGCCGGTCCGGGTCCGCGAACGCGGCGAACTCCGCGCTGATGTCCGGGCGTTCGACCGGATCGGACGGGGCGTCGGGGCCGCCCGCCGAGCCGAGCGAGGTCGCGGTGAGGTGCAGGGCGCCCGCGAGATTCAGGTCGCGTCCGTACCCGGGAACGCTCGTCGCGTTGCGCCGCAGCAGCTCGTCGAACGGGCCGCCGGTGCCCGCCGCGCGGAGCTGCACGGCGAACCCCGCGCCCTCGTGCCCGGCGCGCAGCGCGCCGCCCAGCACGGCGACGACCGCGCCGCTGGCCGGGTCGACGACGGGCCCGCCCACGGCCGTACCGCCGAGCCGCAGCGCGTCCCTGCCGTCCGTGCCGAGCGCCAGTTCCAGGGCCGCTCCGATCGGGTGGCAGCGGCCGTTCGCGGTGTATGTCACGGGGGTGGTGCCGAGTACCCGGGCCTCGCGCCAGCCGTGCGCGGCGATCGTCACGTACGTACCGGCGTCGATCCGGTCCCGCAGGGCGATCGGGGCGGGCTCCACGCCCAGCCCGGCGGGGCCCCCGGGGTGCAGCAGGGCGAGGTCCAGCTCCGGCAGCGCGGTGATGTCGCCGGCCTCGACGGTGCGGCTGCGGCCGCCCGCTCCGTGCAGGACGAGCCGAGTGGCGCCGTCGACGGCCTCGTGGCTGGTCAGTACCGTGCCCCGGTCGTCCGCGACGAACCCGCTCCCCCGCGGCCGACCGGCCGAATCGCAGATACGTACCAGCGCTGCCCGGTCCCCGCTTGCCATGGTCCGACGTTAGGTCCGATGATCGCCGCCTGCGCCGCTCGTTGTAAAAGCGCCCCCGAATACACCCCTGATTCACTCCGAGCGCCTGCCCATTGGGGTGAATTGCCGGCGTCCGGTGGACAGAACATGTGGGGGACCGTGGAGCGGGCGCAGGGATCTGCCCCGCCCGCTCCACGATGAGGTCTCCGGTCAGGCGAAGACGGCGAGGCTCTTGGCCTTGCCCTTCTGCTCCTCCACCAGGACCAGGAAGCGCCCGTCGGGCCCGAAGACGCCGACCGGTCCCGGCGGGAAGGCCGGCATGTCCAGCCGTACGCCGTTCAGCAGCAGCTTGGCGCGCTTCTCGTCCACGTCCCAGCGGGGGAACGCCGAGGCGGCGGCCTCGGCCACCGGCATCACGGTCAGCTCCTCCTGGTGCTGGTCGAGCGTCCGCGCCGCGTCCAGTCCGTAGGGCCCGACCCGGGTGCGGCGCAGCGCGGTCAGATGACCGCCCACGCCGAGTCCGGCGCCCAGATCCCGGGCGATCGCGCGGATGTACGTACCCGAGGAGCAGACGACCGAGACGACCAGGTCGACGACCGGTGTGCCGTCCTCGGCGACGTCCTGGCGTACGTCGTAGACGTTGAAGGACGAGATTGTCACCGGCCGGGCCGGGATCTCGAACTCCTCGCCGCCGCGCACCCGCGCGTAGGACCGCTTGCCGTCGATCTTGATGGCGCTGACCTTGGACGGCACCTGCATGATCGGTCCGGTCAGGGCCGCGACGCCGGCGTCGATGCCGTCCCGGGTCACCCCGGAGGCGTCGGTGGACGAGGTGATCTCGCCCTCCGCGTCGTCCGTGACGGTGTTCTGGCCGAGCCGGATCGTGCCGAGGTACTCCTTCTCGGTCAGTGCGAGATGGCCCAGCAGCTTGGTGGCCTTCTCGACACCGAGCACGAGAACACCCGTCGCCATCGGGTCCAGGGTGCCGGCGTGGCCGACCCGGCGGGTGCGGGCGATGCCGCGCATCTTGGCGACGACGTCGTGCGAAGTGAAGCCGGACGGCTTGTCGACGATGACAAGGCCGTCCGGCGTTTTCTGCGGTGTCATTCGGAGGCGGTGTCCTCGTCGTTCTCGTCATCCGCCTTGCGGTACGGGTCGGCACCACCGGCGTACGTGGCGCCCGAGGACGCCTCGCGCACCCGTGCGTCCGAGGCACGCGCCCGGTCGAGGAGGTCCTCGATGGCCTTGGCGTTGCCCGGCAGGGCGTCCGCCACGAAGGCCAGCGTGGGCGTGAACTTCGTCCCCGCCGCCGCTCCGACCGCAGACCGCAGGATGCCCTTGGCGCTCTCCAGACCGGCCGCGGCGCTCGCCCGCTCCTCGTCGTCGCCGTAGACCGTGTAGAAGACCGTGGCCTCCCGCAGGTCACCGGTGACCCGGGTGTCCGTGATCGTCACGTGCGTACCCAGACGCGGGTCCTTGATACCGCGCTGCAGTTTCTCGGCGACCACCTCCTGGATGAGGTCCGCCAGCTTTTTCGCCCGCGCGTTGTCGGCCACTGGTCCGTCTCCTTCTTCGCCTTGCTCAATCGTCTTCGTCGCTGTGCAGCCGCCGCCGTACGGACAGCAGCTCCACTTCCGGCCGTGCGGCCACCAGTCGCTCGCACCGGTCCAGAACATCTGTGAGGTGTCCGGTGTCCCCGGAGACCACGGCAAGGCCGATCTCGGCCCTGCGATGGAGATCCTGACCGCCCACCTCCGCCGCGCTCACCGCGTATTTCCGCTGGAGCTCGGCGACGATCGGACGGACGACGGAGCGCTTCTCCTTCAACGACCGTACGTCGCCGAGAAGCAGATCGAAGGACAGTGTCCCCACATACATGTATGTCCGGATGTCCCGCCGGTTCGGGTTCGCGCCCTGCCGGTGCTTGGCAGGGACACCAGAACCGTACACGGAACGGCCGGGGCCGATCGACGGAAATACGACCCGTCGACCGGCCCCGACTGTTGAGGAGAGATCCGGGGGTTTCCCCCCCGGGATTCCCCGTTGATCAGCCTCGCGGCTTCTCGCGCATCTCGTACGTCGCAATGACGTCGTCGATCTTGATGTCGTTGAAGTTTCCGAGGTTGATACCGCCCTCGAAGCCTTCGCGGATCTCGGTGACGTCGTCCTTGAAGCGGCGCAGACCGGAGATGTTGAGGTTCTCCGCGATGACCTTGCCATCGCGCAGCAGGCGCGCCTTGGTGTTGCGCTTGACCTCGCCGGAGCGGACCAGCACACCGGCGATGTTGCCCAGCTTGGACGAGCGGAAGATCTCGCGGATCTCCGCCGTACCGAGCTCGACCTCTTCGTACTCCGGCTTGAGCATGCCCTTGAGGGCCGCCTCGATCTCCTCGATGGCCTGGTAGATCACCGAGTAGTAGCGGACGTCGACACCCTCGCGCTCCGCCATCTGCTGGGCACGCCCGGCAGCGCGGACGTTGAAGCCGATGACGATGGCGTCGGAGCCGGTCGCCAGGTCGATGTCCGACTCGGTGACCGCACCCACACCGCGGTGCAGGACCCGGATGTCGACCTCGTCGCCGACGTCGAGCTGGAGCAGCGAGGACTCGAGAGCCTCCACCGAACCGGACGCGTCGCCCTTGATGATGAGGTTGAGCTCCTGGACCAGACCGGCCTTGAGCGCCTCGTCCAGGTTCTCCAGGGAGAACCGGACACCCTTGCGGGCGAAGTTGGCGTTGCGCTCACGGGCGGCACGCTTCTCGGCGATCTGACGGGCCGTACGGTCCTCGTCGACCACCAGGAAGTTGTCGCCGGCACCCGGGACGTTGGTGAGACCGAGCACGAGGACGGGGGTCGACGGACCCGCTTCCTCGACGTTGTTGCCGTTGTCGTCGAGCATCGCCCGGACGCGGCCGTACGCGTCGCCGACCACCATCGTGTCGCCGATGCGCAGCGTTCCGCGCTGGACGAGGACGGTGGAGACGGCACCGCGGCCGCGGTCGAGGTGGGACTCGATCGCAATACCCTGCGCGTCCTGCTCCGGGTTGGCCCGCAGGTCGAGCGAGGCGTCGGCGGTGAGGACGACGGCCTCCAGGAGGGACTCGATGTTGAGGCCCTGCTTGGCGGAGATGTCGACGAACATCGTGTCGCCGCCGTACTCCTCGGCCACCAGACCGAACTCGGTGAGCTGACCGCGCACCTTGGTCGGGTCCGCGCCCTCGACGTCGATCTTGTTGACCGCGACCACGATCGGCACGTCGGCCGCCTTGGCGTGGTTCAGCGCCTCGATCGTCTGGGGCATCACACCGTCGTTCGCCGCCACCACGAGGATCGCGATGTCGGTGGACTTCGCACCACGGGCACGCATGGCGGTGAACGCCTCGTGACCCGGGGTGTCGATGAAGGTGATGCGGCGGTCCTCACCGTTGACCTCGGAGGAGACCTGGTACGCACCGATGTGCTGCGTGATGCCGCCGGCCTCGCCCGCAACGACGTTCGTCTTGCGGATCGCGTCCAGCAGTCGGGTCTTACCGTGGTCGACGTGACCCATGACGGTCACGACCGGCGGACGCGAGACCAGGGCCTCTTCGCCGCCCTCGTCCTCACCGAACTCGATGTCGAAGGACTCGAGCAGCTCGCGGTCCTCCTCCTCGGGGCTGACGATCTCAAGGACGAAGTTCATCTCGTCCGCGAGGAGCTTCAGCGTCTCGTCGGAGACGGACTGCGTGGCAGTGACCATCTCGCCGAGGTTCATCATCACGCCGACGAGCGACGCCGGGTTGGCGTTGATCTTCTCGGCGAAGTCGGTCAGCGAGGCACCGCGCGACAGGCGGACGGACTGTCCGTTGCCGCGAGGCAGCATGACGCCGCCCACCGACGGGGCCTGCATGGCCTCGTACTCCTGGCGCCTCTGCCGCTTCGACTTGCGACCACGACGCGCGGGACCGCCGGGACGGCCGAACGCACCCTGTGTGCCACCACGGCCACCGGGGCCGCCGGGACGTCCACCGAAGCCGGGACGACCGCCGAAGCCGCCGCCACCGCCGGGACGGCCCGCACCGCCACCGCCGCCGCCACCGGGACGACCGGCGAAACCGCCGCCACCGCCACCGGGACCGGCCGGACGGCCCGCGAAGCCACCGCCGCCGGGACGGCCTGCGCCGCCACCGCCGCCGGGACGACCGCCGCCGCCGCCGGGACCACGGCCACCGCCGGGGCCACCACCGGGACGCGGGCCGGCAGCGGGACGCTGCGGCATCATGCCCGGGTTCGGACGGTTACCACCCGGGGCACCGCCCGGACGGGGAGCCTGCGGACGGGGCATGCCGCCCGGGGTCGGACGGGCGCCGCCCTGGCCCTGGGGCCGCGGAGCGCCACCGGGGCCGCCCTGCGGACGCGGGGCGCCCGGACGGTCCTGGCCGCCACCGGGACGCGGGGCGCCGCCGGGACGGGGCGCCTGCGGACGGGCCATGCCCGTCGAGCCACCGGAGGTGAAGGGGTTGTTGCCCGGACGGGGACCGGCCGGACGGTTGCCGCCGGGGCGCGGGGCACCCTGGCCGGCGGGACGCGCGGGGCGGTCGCCGCCGCGCTCGCCACCGCGGCCGCCGTCGCGCTGGCCACCGTCACGCTGACCGCCGGCCGGGGCCGGACGGGCGGGACGGGGCCCGGGGGTGGCACCCGCGGGACGCGGGGCCTGCTGCGGGGCAGCCGGCTGGGCCGGAGCCGGAGCCGAGAACTCGGCGGCGGGCACCGGGGTCACCGGAGCGGGCTTCGGCGCGGGCTTCGGGCCCGGACGCGGGCCGGCAGACGGCGCGGAAGGCGCTGCGGGGGTGCTGCTCGCCGGGGCGGCGGGGGCCGGCTTGGGAGCCGGGGCGCCGGGCTTCGGGGCAGCGGGACGTGCCGCGGCGGCCGGGGAGGGCGCCGCGGGCTTTGCGGGCGTCGCCTTGCGGGGCGCGCCAGGCTTTGCAGCGGACTTGCCGGCGTTGCCGCCGGGCCCCTGCAGTGCGTCAGTCAACTTGCGTACAACCGGCGCCTCGATCGTCGAGGACGCCGAACGGACGAATTCACCGAGTTCTTGGAGCTTGGCCATGACGACCTTGCTCTCGACGCCGAACTCCTTGGCGAGTTCGTATACCCGGACCTTAGCCACTTCGCTCCTTTTAGGTCCGGGTTACCGCCGGACCGTCGCTACTTCATGGGCGTACTCATCGCGTACTCATCGAGTGCTCATCGCAATCTCGACCTACTTCCAACTCGCGAGGTACCTGACCGCACGGGGACCCGTGCCGTTCATTTCTTACTGTGTCACCCGCTCGACGAACCGCTGCACTGCGGCGGGGTCGAACGGCCCCTTGGCCTTGAAGGCCCGGGGGAAGGCCCGGCGGCGAACCGCCAGGTCCAGACAGACGGAGGCGGGGTGTACATATGCACCCCGGCCGGGCAGCGTACCGCGAGGATCGGGGACGCAGGCGTCCCCGTCCGCGACGATGCGCAGCAGCTCGCTCTTGGCCGCCCGCTCCCGGCATCCCACACAGGTTCGCTCAGGGCAAGCACGGGCGTGCGTCCGGCCAGACACGGCTAAGTCTACCTCCCCGCACCGACCTCACCCCTTTGGGGCAAAAATCGAACGGATGTTGTCGTGATCTCAGCGGCATTGCCACCGAGAAATATTCCCGACGGCGCCGGTTCAGCGCCGCTCGGACCGCTCGCGGGCCCGTTCGGCGCGCTCCCGGTCGGCGACGTCGCGCTCGGCGTCGGTCTCGGTGTCCGGACGGATGTCGATGCGCCAGCCGGTGAGACGGGCGGCGAGGCGGGCGTTCTGCCCCTCCTTGCCGATCGCCAGCGACAGCTGGTAGTCCGGCACGGTGACCCGGGCGGACCGGGCGCCGAGGTCGACGACCTCGACCTCGCTCACCCGTGCGGGCGACAGCGCGTTGGCCACCATCTCGGCCGGGTCGTCCGACCAGTCCACGATGTCGATCTTCTCGCCGTGCAGCTCGGCCATGACATTGCGCACCCGGCCGCCCATCGGGCCGATGCAGGCGCCCTTGGCGTTCAGCCCGGAACGGGTCGAACGGACCGCGATCTTGGTGCGGTGACCGGCCTCGCGGGCGATGGCGCAGATCTCGACGGAACCGTCGGCGATCTCCGGAACCTCCAGCGCGAAGAGCTTCTTCACCAGGTTGGGGTGGGTCCGCGACAGCGTCACGGACGGACCCCGGACGCCCTTGGCGACCCGTACGACGTAGGTGCGCAGCCGCAGGCCGTGGGTGTACTCCTCGCCCGGCACCTGCTCCTGCACCGGCAGGATCGCCTCCAGCTTGCCGATGTCGACCAGGACGTTCTTCGGGTCCTTGCCCTGCTGGACGACGCCGGTGACCACATCGCCCTCGTGGCCCGCGTACTCGCCGAACGTCCGGTCGTCCTCGGCGTCGCGCAGCCGCTGCAGGATGACCTGCTTGGCGGTGGTCGCGGCGATCCGGCCGAACCCGGACGGGGTGTCGTCGAACTCCTTGGGCTCCTGGCCCTCTTCCAGGTCGGCCGGGTCCTCCTTCGCCCACACCGTCACGTGGCCGCGCTCGTCGAGCTTCACTCGCGCGCGGCGGTGGCTTCCGTCAGTACGGTGGTAGGCGATGAGGAGGGCCGACTCGATCGCCTCGACGAGCACGTCGAAGGGGATCTCCTTGTCCTGTGCCAAGCCCTTCAAGAGCTTCACATCGATGTCCACGGCTACGCCTCCTCTTCCTTCTTGTCCTTGCGGCTGAATTCGATCTCCACGCGCGCCTTGGCGATCTCGTCGAAGGCGACCCGGCGGGACGTGGGCCTGCGGCCCTTGACGCCCGGCACTTCGAGGTCGAGGCCTTCTTCGTCCACGGCGAGGATGCGGGCCACCAGCTCGCCGCCCTCGCGCAGGTGGAGCTTGGCCAGGCGGCCCGTGGCACGTACGTAGTGGCGGTGCTCCGTCAGCGGACGGTCGGCACCGGGGGACGTGACTTCGAGGTTGTACTCGCCGTCGCCCATCACATCGGTCTCGTCGAGCTTCTCGGAGATCGCGCGGCTCAGGTCGGCGCAGGCGTCCAGCTCGACGCCCTCTTCGGAGTCCACGACGATCCGCAGTACGCGGCGGCGGCCGACCCGGGACACCTCGATCTCTTCGAGATCCAGCTGTTCGGCGCTGACGAGCGGTTCGAGCAGCCCGCGCAGCCTCTCGCTCTGGGTGGTGCTCATCCGGGTGACTCCTCGGCCGCGTGTGCTGTTGTGGGGATCGTCGCGTGTCAGGTCAAAGGGTATCCGGTCCCGAGGGGTGTTGCCGTCCGCCGGCTCCCCGGCCGCGGGTACGCTCGCCTGCGGTGATCACTTCAGGACAGATCCAGTCAAGTCAGGGCCAGGACACCAGGCCCGAAGGAGAACAAGTGCGGCGCACGGGGACGACGCGCAGAGGTGTGTTCGGCGCGACGGGAGCGATCGCCCTGGGGGCGGTGCTGGCCGGCTGCGGTGACGGGCCCGAACGCGAGAAGGATTCCGGCGGGTCCGGGGCGGCGACCGCGGCCGAGCAGGCCTCGGCGGCACGGGCCGAGAAGAAGGTCCGGGCGGCGGCCGCCCGGACCAGTCTGGAACTGCTCGGCGGGTACGAGCACGTGGCCAGGGCCCATCCGGCGACCGCCGCGGGGCTCGCGCCGCTGCGGGACGCCGTACGCGCCCACGCGAAGGCACTGGCTCCCGGCGGCGCGCAGGCGCTCGCCTTCACGCGGTCGCGCGCGACCGACGCCGGGTCCGCCGTCAGGGAGCTGGCCGCTGCGGAGCGCCGTGCCGCGGACGCGCGTCTGGCGGCCCTGATGGAGGCCCCGCCGGAGCTGGCCCGGCTGCTGGCGTCGATCGCGGCGGCGGGCGCGGCCCACGCCTATCTGCTGACCGAACTGGCCAAGGAGACCTCGTCATGAGCGCCGGGACACGGAAGGCCGCACAGGCGGCCCTGGCCGCCGAACACGCGGCGGTGTACGGGTACGGGGTGGTCGGCGGCCGGGTCGGCGAGGGCCGCCGGGCCGAGGCGACGGCGGCCCACCACGCGCACCGGGCCCGGCGCGACGCGCTGGCGCGGACCGTGCGCGGGCTGGGCGGTGTGCCGGTGGCGGCGCAGGCCGCGTACGCTCTGCCGTTCGCCGTGCCGGACCCGGCCGCGGCGGTGCGGCTGGCGGCCGTGCTGGAGGACCGGGTCGCGGGCGTGTACTCCGATCTCGTACGGGCCGCCGAGGGGCCGCTCAGGCGGGAGGCCGCCGACGCGCTGCGGGAGGCCGCGGTGCGCTCGGTCCGCTGGCGGGGCGGCGGCGTAGCCTTTCCCGGGCTCGCGGAACGGGCCTCCGAAGGCACCGGCGCGAAGGCCGGGGCCGCCGCGAAGGCGGACAGCGCCGCGAAGAGCGGGGCCGGTGGGACGAACGGGTCCGGTGGGACGCACTGAAAGAGCTCTGAAAGGGAACAAGGCACGTATGGGTTTCGAACCGCCGCAGCGTCTGGTGCGGGCGCTGGGCGAGTCGTACGGGGACGAAGGCGCCGCCGACTGGCTCGCGCGGCTTCCCGCACTGACCGAGGAAGCGCTGTCCGCCACCGGGCCGGACATCACCGTGGAGCGGGTCGCCGCCCCGGGCGGCCGCAGCAGTCTGGTCCTGCTGGTGACCTGTGCCGACGGCACCCCGGCCGCGCTGAAGATCGCGCCGCCCGGGGCCGAGCCCGAGCTGGAGCGGGCGGCGCTGGCCCACTGGAACGGCTGGGGCGCGGTGCAGCTCGTCGCCGCCGGACCCGGCGCACTGCTGCTGGAGCGGCTGCACCCCGAGGTGTCGCTGCGCTCGCTGCCCGAGGCGAAGGCGCTGCTGGAGGCGGCGGGGACGGTGCGCCGGCTGTGGGTCGAGCCGCCGGCCGGGCACGGTTTCGAGACGGTCGCCGAACGGACCGGGAGCCGGGTCGGGCCGATGCGGGCGAGCGCTGCGGCCGACCCGGGCCTGGAGCCGCTGGTCTCCGCGGCGCTCGCGGCGCGCGCGGAGCTGGTCGCCCACTCCCCCGAACTCCTGCTGCTGCACGGCAACTTCCGGCAGAGCAAGGTGCTGGCCGGGGAGCGGGTGCCGTGGCTGACGGTCGGCCCGGAGCCGCTGGTCGGTGAGCGTGCCTACGATCTGGCGCGGCTGGTGCGCGACCGTGTCGAGGATCTGATCGCCTCGCCCGGCGGCGCGGTGACGGCCCGCCGCCGGGTCAAGAAGCTGGCCGATTCGCTGGACGTGGACCGGGAGCGGCTGCACGGCTGGACACTGTTCCGTGCGGTGGAGTCGGGCACCCGGGCGCTGGCGGCCGGCCGCCGCCAGGAGGGCGAGCTGACGCTGGAGTTCGCGAGCTGGCTGTGAGACGACGGAAGGCCGCAGGCCCCCGCGCATCGCGCGGGGGCCTGCGGCCTTCCGTGGCTGTCAGGCGGTGAGGCGGGCGATCGCCTCGTCGACGGTGAGCTCCTCGCGCTCGCCGGTGCGGCGGTCCTTCAGCTCCAGGACGCCCTCGGCCGAGCGGCGGCCGGCGACCAGGATCTTCGGCACACCGATGAGCTCGGAGTCGGTGAACTTGACGCCGGGCGAGACGCCCGGACGGTCGTCGACCAGGACGCGCAGGCCCGCGGCGTTCAGCTTCTCGGAGACGTCGAGCGCCAGCTCGGTCTGGAGCGCCTTGCCCGCCGCGACGACGTGCACATCGGCCGGGGCGATCTCGCGGGGCCAGCACAGGCCCTTGTCGTCGGCGGTCTGCTCGGCGAGCGCGGCGACGGCGCGGGAGACGCCGATGCCGTACGAGCCCATGGTGACGCGGACGGGCTTGCCCTGCTGGCCGAGGACGTCGAGCGAGAAGATGTCGGCGTACTTGCGGCCGAGCTGGAAGATGTGGCCGATCTCGATGGCGCGGTCCACGCGGAGACCGCTGCCGCAGTTGGGGCAGGGGTCGCCCGCCTCGACGACGACGACGTCGAGGTAGTCGTCGACCTCGAAGTCACGGCCCGCGACGACGTTCCTCGCGTGCTTGCCCTCCTTGTTGGCACCCGTGATCCAGGCGGTGCCGGCGGCGATGCGCGGGTCGGCGATGTAGCGGACCTTCTCCAGACCCTGCGGGCCGACGTAGCCGCGTACCAGGTCCTCGCGGCCCTCGAAGTCCTCGGCGGTGACCAGTTCCACGACGGCGGGCGCGAGGTGCTCGCCGAGCTTGCCGAGGTCGACCTCGCGGTCTCCGGGCACGCCCACGGCCACGATCTCGCCGTCGACCTTGACCAGCAGGTTCTTCAGGGTCGCGGAGGCCTCGACGCCCAGGTGTGCGGCAAGGGTCTCGATGGTCGGGGTGTCGGGGGTGTCCAGCTCCTCGACGGGGCCGTGCGCGGAGCCGTCCGCGGCGACCGCCTTGAAGGTGACGGCCTCGGTGTTGGCGGCGTAGTCGCAGTTCGGGCAGTCGACGAAGGTGTCCTCGCCGGCGGGCGCGGGCGCCAGGAACTCCTCGGAGGCGGAGCCGCCCATGGCGCCGGAGACGGCGGAGACGATCCGGTGATCGAGGCCGAGGCGCTCGAAGATCCGGATGTAGGCGGCGCGGTGCAGCTGGTACGCCTCGGCGAGACCCTCGTCGGTGGTGTCGAAGGAGTACGAGTCCTTCATCTGGAACTCGCGGCCGCGCAGCACACCGGCGCGGGGGCGGGCCTCGTCGCGGTACTTGGTCTGGATCTGGTAGAGGATCACGGGCAGGTCCTTGTAGGACGAGCACATGTCCTTGACGACCTGGGTGAAGATCTCCTCGTGGGTGGGGCCGAGGAGGTAGTCGGCGCCCTTGCGGTCCTTGAGCCGGAACAGCAGGTCGCCGTACTCGTCGTAGCGGCCGCTCGCCTCGTACGCCTCCTTGGGCAGCAGCGCGGGCAGCAGCACCTCCTGGCCGCCGATGGCGTCCATCTCCTCGCGCACGACGCGGGTGATGTTCTCCAGGACCTTCTTGCCGAGCGGCAGCCAGGTCCAGATTCCGGCCGCGGTGCGACGTACGTATCCGGCCCGGACGAGCAGCTTGTGGTTGAGCGTCTCGGCGTCGGCCGGGTCGTCGCGCAGTGTCTTGATCATCAATCGGGACATGCGCTGGACCTGGGCCATGATGAACTCCTGCTCGGAAGGGTGATGTGCAGGAGGTTAGCCGGGCGGTGCGGGTGGGCGGAAATCCATTGTCCGAGGTAACGAGAGGGCCTAGCCCTTGCGACGCAAGGGGAGCGGGGCTCCCATCACCGCATAGGGCTTGGGAGCGCTGGGGAAGAGCACCTGCCGGGCCAGGTCCTGGTAGCCGAGACTGCGATACAGGCCACGTGCCGGGCTCTCGGTGTCGATGGCCGAGAGGATCGACCGGGGCTGGTCGACCGCGTCGGTGATGGTGGTGATCAGCGCGCGTCCGATGCCCCGGTTCTGGAACTCCGGCAGGACGTGCAGTTCGGTGATGACGAACGAGTCGTCGAGCCAGTGCACGCTGCCGGTGGCGCGGAGGTACGGCTCGACGACGGTGGACCACCACTGGCCGCGCTCGTTCGGCATCCCGTAGACGAAGCCGACGAGCCGTCCGCCGGGGGTGGTGGCGCCGAGGGCGCGGGCGTGGGGGTGGTCGAGGTGTCTGAGGACGATGTGGCGCCGTACCTCGACCTCTTCGGGCCCCAGGCCGAAGGCGAGGGCCTGTACGGCGAGCGCCTCGTCCACGCGCGCGGCGAGGTCGACCGGCCCGATCCGGACGCTGGGAGTGCGGGGGCCGCCCCCGGAAACTGCTGCCATGCGCCGACCCTACTGGCCCCGGTGGGCAACGGGGTACGGATGGGTGGCCGTCGGCCACCGGCCGGTCAGAACAGCACGCTCATGAACGCGCCGGTCTCCTTGAAGCCGACCCGGGCGTAGGACCGGCGCGCGGGGGTGTTGTAGTCGTTCACGTAGAGGCTGACGACGGGGGCGACGTCGGCGAGCGCGTAGCGCAGGACCGCCGCCATGCCGGTTTCGGAGAGGCCGCGGCCGCGGTGTTCGGGGGCGACCCAGACGCCCTGGATCTGGCAGGCCTGCGGGGTCGCGGCGCCGATCTCCGCCTTGAAGACGACCTTGCCGTCGTCGATCCGGGCGAACGAGCGGCCGGCTCCGATGAGTTCGGCGACGCGGGCCTGGTAGAGGAGTCCGCCGTCGCCCGCGAGCGGGGAGATGCCGACCTCCTCGGTGAACATCGCCACGCAGGCCGGCATCAGGACGTCCATCTCGTCCTTGCGGATCCGGCGGACCAGGGGGTCGGGGGTCACTTCGGCGGACGGGCTCTCGGTGACCATCAGCGGCTGATGGGCCCGGACCTCGCGGGCCGGTCCCCAGCCGGGTTCGAGCAGCCGCCACAGCCGGGCGGTGGGTTCGGCGGGGCCGACGATCGAGGAGCAGCGGCGGCCGGCCCGGCGGGCGCGGTCGGCGAAGGCCCGGACGGCTTCGGGGGTGGCGCAGATGGGGACGAGGTTGGCGCCCGAGTAGCAGAGCGAGCGGAGCCGTCCGTCGGCGTACCAGCCCCACATCTCGCCGCCGAGGCGCCAGGGGTCGAGGCCTGCGATCTGGACCCGGGACGTCACGAAGGCGTTGGCGACGGGCTCGCTCTCCAGGATGGCGAGAGCGGCTCCGAGGTCGCTGGGTTCGAGGACCCGGGTGGTGGTCTGCGTCAACACGAGGGGGCCTCACCATACGGTCTGCTGATTTCCGCACTTTAACCGAAGCGGATCGTCCGTGCCGCCCGTGCCTGTGAACAGGGGCTGGGGCAGGCCGTGAGGTCGCTCACGGCAGCGCCCCGCCGGACGGGGTTCGTCGGGCGGGGCGCTGTGGTGCGGGGTATCGGGTTCAGCTGACGGAGACCTCGGGCTCGCCGGAGGCGATGCCGTCCTTCTCCATCTGCTCGGCGATCTTCAGGGCTTCCTCGATGAGCGTCTCGACGATCTTCGACTCGGGCACGGTCTTGATGACCTCGCCCTTCACGAAGATCTGACCCTTGCCATTGCCCGACGCCACACCCAGATCGGCCTCACGGGCCTCACCGGGACCATTGAC
>NZ_JBEYFB010000043.1:0-60726 GCF_040634135.1 Streptomyces sp. NPDC007164 | reverse complement strand
AGGTTGTCCTTGACCGACTCCTCGTAGACCTGGGCCTGGATCGGGTCCGGGACCAGGATCATGATGACGTCGGCCTCGGCGGCGGCCTCGGACGGCGTCACCACACGCAGGCCCTGCTCCTCGGCCTTCGCCCTGGACTTGGAGCCCTCGTGCAGACCGACGCGGACGTCGACACCCGAGTCACGGAGCGACAGCGCGTGGGCGTGGCCCTGGCTGCCGTATCCGATCACCGCGACCTTGCGGCCCTGGATGATGGACAGGTCGGCATCGTCGTCGTAGAACAGCTCGGCGGGCATGGTGGTTCTCCTTGATTCCTGGAACGTGAGGGTGTGCGGACGGGAGTGGCCGGGTTGGCGGACGGCTAGGCGCTCTGTGCGCCGGCCGTCGCCTCGGTGGTGCTGGTGGCCGGTGTGAGGCGGATCGGGCGGGCCTCGCGGGCGGAGCGGTCGGCCAGGGCACGGGAGCCGCGGCCGATCGCGATCGCGCCGGACTGGACGAGTTCCTTGATGCCGAAGGTGGCGAGCATCCGCAGCATCGCGTCGAGCTTGTCGCCGGAGCCGGTCGCTTCGAGGGTGACGGCGTCGGGCGAGACATCGACGGTTCTGGCCCGGAACAGCTCGGCGATCTGGATGATCTGGGCCCGGGTGCCGTTGCCGGCGCTCACTTTCACCAGGACCAGCTCGCGCTGGACGGCGGAGTCCGCCTCCAGCTCGACGATCTTCAGGACGTTGACCAGCTTGTTGAGCTGCTTGGTCACCTGTTCCAGGGCCAGTTCGTGGTCGACCCTGACGACGATGGTGATGCGGGAGAGCTCCGGGTGTTCGGTGGTGCCGACCGCGAGCGAGTCGATGTTGAAGCCGCGGCGCGAGAACAGGGCGGCGACACGGGCCAGGATGCCGGGCGTGTCCTCGACCAGGACGGAGAGCGTGCGCTGGGACATGTCAGAGGGTCCTCTCAGTCGTCCGCGGAGTCGCCGAATTCGGGGCGTACGTCGCGTGCGGCCATGATGTCGTCGTTGGAGGTGCCGGCGGGGACCATCGGCCACACCATCGCGTCCTCGTGGACGATGAAGTCCACGACGACGGGGCGGTCGTTGATCGCGTTGGCCTTGTCGATGATCGCGTCGAGCTCGTAGGGGTTCTCGCAGCGCAGGCCCACACAGCCCATCGCCTCGGAGAGCTGGACGAAGTCCGGGACGCGGGTGCCGTGGTTGGCGGCGGATCCCACTCCGCGGGTCGATCCGGTGGTGGCGTTGGTGGCGCCGTCGTGCAGCACGGTGTTGGAGAACCGTGCTCCGTAGAAGAGGTTCTGCCACTGGCGGACCATCCCGAGCGCGCCGTTGTTGATGATCGCGACCTTGATCGGGATGTTGTTGAGCGCGCAGGTGGTGAGCTCCTGGTTGGTCATCTGGAAGCAGCCGTCGCCGTCGATCGCCCAGACGGTCCGGTCGGGCCGGCCGGCCTTGGCGCCCATCGCCGCCGGGACCGCGTACCCCATCGTTCCGGCGCCGCCCGAGTTGAACCAGGTGCCCGGCTCCTCGTGCGGCAGGAACTGCGCCGCCCACATCTGGTGCTGCCCCACACCGGAGGCGAACAGCGTTCCTTCGGGCGCGAGCAGGCCGATCCGCTCGATGACCTGCTGCGGGGAGAGGAGGCCCGGGTCGGCGGGCAGTTCGTAGCCGCGCCGGTAGGTGGCCCGCCAGTGGTTCAGGTCCCGCCACCACGCTGTGTATCCCGTTCGGGCGGCCTCACCGACGTGGCCGTCCTCCCGCTCCCCGCGCACGGCGGCGGTCAGGGCGGCCAGGACCTCGCGGGCGTCGCCGACGATCGGCACGTCGGCGACCCGGTTCTTGCCGATCTCCGCCGGGTCGATGTCGGCGTGGACGACCTTGGCGTACGGGGCGAAGCTGTCCAGCTTTCCGGTGACGCGGTCGTCGAAGCGGGCTCCGAGGGCGACGATCAGGTCGGCCTTCTGCAGCGCCGCGACCGCCGCGACGTCCCCGTGCATCCCGGGCATCCCCACGTGCTGCGGGTGGCTGCCCGGGAAGGCGCCCAGCGCCATCAGGGTGGTGACCACGGGGGCCCCGGTCAGTTCGGCCAGGGTGCGCAGTTCGGCGGTGGCCCGTGCCTTGAGCACCCCGCCGCCGACGTAGAGGACCGGGCGGCCGGCGGCGCTGATGAGCCGGGCGGCCTCGCGGATCTGTTTGGCGTGCGGCTTGGTGACCGGGCGGTAGCCGGGCAGGTCCGTCGTCGTGGGCCAGCGGAAGGTGGTGGCCGCCTGGAGGGCGTCCTTGGTGATGTCGATGAGCACCGGTCCGGGGCGGCCGGTCGAGGCGATGCGGAACGCCTCGGCGACCGTGCGCGGGATGTCGTCGGCGTTCGTGACCAGGAAGTTGTGCTTGGTGATCGGCATGGTGATGCCGACGATGTCCGCCTCCTGGAAGGCGTCCGTGCCGATCGCGGCGGAGGGGACCTGGCCGGTGATCGCGACCAGCGGCACGGAGTCCATGTACGCGTCCGCGATCGGGGTCACCAGATTGGTGGCGCCCGGCCCCGAGGTCGCCATGCACACCCCGACCTTGCCGGTGGCCTGCGCGTAACCGGTGGCCGCGTGCCCGGCGCCCTGCTCGTGTCGGACCAGCACATGGCGGACCCGGTCCGAGTCCATCAACGGGTCGTACGCCGGGAGGATGCAGCCGCCGGGGATCCCGAACACGGTGTCCGCGCCGGCCTCCTCCAGCGAGCGGATGAGGGACTGGGCGCCCGTCACGTGCTCGGCGCCGGGGTCGGGCTGCCCGGTGGTGCGGGGCAGCACTTGCGGGAGGAGGGCCGCGGGGGCCTGCTGCACAGCGTTTGACATCGTCAGTTCCAAAAGTCCGTAGGGATGTTGGCGAGGACGTTGCGGTGATCGGCAGCCGCGGCGGGAGCGGCCGGGTGGTGCGTGCCCGCCGCCGGGTGATCACCGCATCGGTGCACCCGGCGGACCCGACGGGCGGTCAGGGCGGGGTTCTCTCCGTCTGGAGGGCGTCGCAGGTGTGCCGTACGAGGTCGAGTCCGGCGAGCCTGCGGACGAGCGGGCCTTCCACGGTCAGCTCGCCCCGTACCGCCACCGCCGCCGCGTAGCCCCGGTCCACCGGTACGTCGAGCAGGGTCCAGCCGGACGGCGGGTACGGGCCCTCGGGGCGTCCCGAGCCGACGTAGTCGAGCGAGGGGTCGCGGCCCAGACCGGTGCCGAGGCCCTTGAGGTAGGCCTCCTTCCGGGTCCACAGCCGGGCCAGGGCCCGGGGCCTGGCCGGCGGGCTCAGCGCCGCCAGTTCGGCCTGCTCGTCCACGTGCAGCATCGCGGCGAGGTCGGCGGTGCCGTCCTCGTCCGGCACCAGTTCCACATCGACCCCGATGGGGGCCGCCGCGGTTCCGACGACGGCGAGATCGCCGCGGTGGGACAGCGAGAAGAACAGCCGGTCGTCGGCGTCGAGCACGGTGGGCCGGCCGTGCGGTCCGCCGCAGCAGGGGCAGGTGTCCCGGCCGAAGTGGACCTCTTCGGGGCGCAGGCTCAGGTACGAGCCGAGCAGCCGGCGAAGGGCGACATGCGCGGCCGTGAACCGGGTCCGGTCGGCTGCGTGCATGAGGGTGGCGGCACGCTGACGCTCGGTCGCGTCGAGTACCTGTTCGTCCAGGATGCCGATGGGGACATCCGAGACCCTCAGGAGCCAGAGGTCGAGCGAGCCAGGGGGTGGCAGCTCACGGACGACCCACGGCAGGGTTTGTTCCACGGGGTCTCTCCTGTTCGTACGAGAGTGACAGGCGAGTCGGGTCTCACGGCGTGGCCGGCGCGACCGGCAGGTCGCGCCTCCGGCGCAGCGGCCCGATCAGCAGGAGCAGCGGGGTCAGGGCGAGTCCCGCGGTGAGCAGCCACAGGGTGGGCCGCAGGCCGAGGGCGGTGCCGAGGATCCCGCCGAGCAGTGAACCGAAGGGAATGGCGCCGAAGTTCGCGACCGAGACGCTGGCCGAGACGCGGCCGAGCAGCTGGGGCGGACAGTAGCGCTGGCGGAACGCCCCCTGGATCACGTTGGCGAGTACGACGCCGAGCGAGAGGACCGCACTGCCGACCACCAGTGCGGACAGGGTCCAGTCCATCCTTGTCAGCGGGATGAGCAGGGCGAACGGGGCGCTGGCGATGGTGGCGACCAGCAGTCCGCGGGCCGATCCGAACCGTGCGATCAGCCGTTTCGCGGTGGTGGCCCCGAGGATCCCGCCGATGCTGCTCGACGCGAGGAGCCAGCCGGTGGCGCCTTCGGGTACCCCGAGCTCACGGATGATGAAGACCGGCAGGATCGCCGCCTCGGCCGTCAGCAGCAGATTGGTGGCGGTGCCGTACAGGGTGAGGACGCGCAGGTAGGGGTCCTTGAAGGTGTAGTGCAGGCCCTCCTTGATGTCCTGTCGCAGCGCCCGGTGCCGCTCGGGTTTCTCCGGGAGCGGTTCCTTGCTCCGGATGCCGAGCAGGCACAGCGCGGAGACGAGGAACGTCACCGAGTTGACGAGGAGACCGGAGGCGGCGCCGAACGCCTGGGCGAGCAGGCCGCCACCGCCGAGCCCCGCGACCTGGGCCACCGACTCGCTGCCCTGGAGTTTGGCGTTGGCCTCCTGGAGGTCCTCGGGTCCGACGATGGAGGGCAGGTAGACCTTGTACGAGATCCCGAAGAACACCGCGGCGAAGCCGTTGATCAGTGCCACGGCCAGCAGTTGGGTCATCGTCAGGACCCCGAGCCAGCCGGCCAGCGGAACGCTTGCGAGCAGCACCAGCGGGACCACGTTGCAGATCAGCATGATCGGCCGGCGCCGCATCCGGTCCACCCAGGCACCGGCGGGCAGGCCGATGAGCAGCCAGGGCAGCCAGGGGGCGGCCGCCAGCACGCTCACCCACAGGGTGCTCGCGTCGAGCGTCACCACGGCCACCAGGGGCATGGCGACCCCGGTGATGTTGATCCCGACGCGGTTGGTCGTCTCGCCGAGCCACAGCAGCCGGAAGTCGTGGTGGCGCACAAGTCCGCTGCGCGGCGGCCGCTCGTCCTCCTTGCCCTGGGCGCGTTCGGTCACTCGGGCCGACATGACGTCACCGCCTCGGCCACGGCGCGTGCCAGCAGCGCGGCTGCGTCGGACCAGCGGGTGCGCCGCTCGGCCGACTCGGCCTTCAGCGCGTCCCGTCGGGCGTTCAGGGCGCGGATCCCGTCGGCCGTGGCGCCGGGTCCGCCGCCGTGGGCACATGCCTCGACGACCCGGTCGGGGGCCAGTCCGCCGTCGTCCACCGCGGCGAAGCGGGCCGCGTCCACCAGCGAGCGGCCGGATTCCAGGGCTCCGAGCACGGTCTCGCCGACCAGATGGTGCGCGGCCCGGAACGGTGTCCCGTCCAGGACGAGCCGCTCCGCCAGGTACGTGGCCGAGGTGAAGCCGTCCACGGCCCGGTCCGTCATGCGTTCGCGTTCCGGTTCGGTGCCCGCCACCACCAGGCTCAGCAGCGTCACCGCGTCGGTGGTGCTGCTCAGTCCGGGCCGGAGGTGCCGTACGGCCTCGGTGCCGACCGCGATGGCGTTGGTGTAGCCGCCGGTGGTCATCGCGGACGCCGCGCCGACGAAGGCGCCGAGGCTCGCGGTGGACCTGCCCTGGATGTGTTCGAGGAGGAACGGGTTGCGCTTCTGCGGCATCATCGAGCTGGAGCCGACGAGGGTGTCGCCCACCCGCAGCAGCCCGAACTCCTCCGAGGTCCAGGTGCTCAGGTCCCGCCCGGCCCGGGCCAGCGTGACGCCGAGGACGGCGGACGCGGACAGCAGGTCCAGTACGAAGTCCCGGGAGGCCACCGCGTCGACCGAGTTGGGGGCGGCGGAGCTGAAGCCGAGCAGTTCGGCGGTGCGGCGGGGGTCGATGGGTACGGAGGTCCCGCCGATCGCGCCGGCGCCCAGCGGGTTGACGTCGAGCTGGCGGCCGGCGTCCAGCAGCGCCTCGTACGCGCGCAGCACCGCGCCGGCGACACCGGCGAGGTAGTGGCCGTAGCTGATCGGCACGGCCGGCTGGCCGTGGGTGTAGGCGGGCATGACCACGTCGCGGTACTCCTCCGCCTTCGTCAGGAGCACCCCCGCGAGCCGGTCGACCGCGTCGAGCAGGGCCAGGTAGGGGCCGCGTGTCTTGAGCCGGGTGGTGGTGGCGTTGAGGTCGTTGCGGGACCGGCCGGTGTGCAGGATGCCGCCGGTCTCGTCGCCCAGCTTCCCGATGAGGTGTCCCTCGTAGGCGAGGTAGACGCCGCGCGGCATCGGGGTGGCCCTGACCGGTGCGAAGTCCTGTGCGCGCAGCTCCTCGACGGCGCTCAGCAGGGCGGCGGCCCGGTCGGCGTCCACGATGCCGCGCTCGGTGAGCATGATCAGGTGGGCGCGGTCGACCTCGCTGATGCGGCGCAGCTCCTCGCCGAGCCCGTCCTCGGTGTCCGGCAGGTACTGGTCGTAGACGATGCGGTGCGCCTCGGCGTCGAGCGCGGCCTTGAGCCGGCCGGTGTCGACGCCGTTCGCGGTCGCTGCGGTCATGCGAATGCCTCCTCTGTGTGCAGATCCGCGTAGGTCACGGCCTCGCCGAGCAGCGCGACGGCACGGTCGGCGGCCTCGGCCGCCCGTACCGAGCGGTCGGCGACGGCGATGGCGTGTCCGACGCGGCCCCGGAAGTCCTCGGCGGGACCGACGGGTTCGCCCGGGGCGCGGTAGAGCACCGCTTCGACGGCGCCCGGGACCGTGCGGGCCCTGGCCATGGCTTCCGTGAGTGCGGCGGAGTGGGCGAGGATGCCGTCCTGTTCCGCGGTGAGGAACCGGATCGAGGCGCGGGCGTAGCCGCCGCGTTCCAGTTCGGGGGCGGTGCCGAGCGCGGCCAGCACCTGGGCGCGGACCAGGTCGATCCCGCAGGCCCTGCGGACCAGTTCGGGGATCATGCCGCCGGCCAGCCGGGGGTTGACCTCGATGACCCGGGCGGTCCGGGGCCCGGTCAGCCGGAGCTCCACATGGGCGGCTCCCCAGCCGAGGCCGAGCGCCCGCACGGCGCGTACCGCCGACTCGCGCAGGGCGATCTCCTGTTCGCCGGGCAGCGCGGCCGGCACGTCGTGGCCGATCTCGACGAAGACCGGCAGCGCGCCGACGTGCTTGGCGACGGTGACGACGGCGTCGGTGCCGAACACCTCGACGGAGTACTCCGGTCCGGTCAGGTACTCCTCGATCAGGATCCGGCTGGGTGCGGCGATGCCCCGTTCGTTCACGGTGGCGGCCAGCAGCGTCCCGGCGTGCTCGGCGACCTCGTCGAGGTCCGTGCAGAGCCGTACGCCCAGGCTCCCCGAGCCCTGCACGGGTTTGACCACCACGGGCAGTCCGATGGAGCGGGCCGCGGCGAGTGCGCCGGTGACTTCGCGGACGACGGCGAAGTCCGGCGATCCGACGCCCGCGTCGGTGAGCATCCGGCGCTGTTCGGCCTTGTCGCGGCAGGCACGTACGGCTTCGGCCGACGGGCCGGGCAGGCCGAGCCGGTAGGCCAGTGCGGCGGCGGTCGGCACGTAGTACTCGGAGCTGGTCAGGACGCCCGCGACGGCGGCCTCGTCCTCCAGTTTCCGCACGGCCGCCCACAGCGCGGCCTCGTCGGAGGTGTCCACGACGACCGTCCGCAGCCGGTCCTCGGCGGCGTACGGGTAGCGGTCCGGGTCCGCGCACAGCAGCACGGGCACCACGCCGAGTTCGGCCGCGCGCGCGGCGAACAGCCGTCCCGTGCCGGTGGTGTTGCTCTCCACCAGGAGCAGCAGGTGCTCGTTCATGAGCCGACCACCGGCATCACCACGTCGTCGAAGCCGCGGCGGGCCCACAGCAGCCGGGACCAGGCGGCGGGGGCGTCCAGCGGGTGCTCGACGGTGAGCGGGCCGTCGACGGCGGGGGCGGGGACGATCCCCTGCTCGTTCAGCCAGCTGTCGTTGTAGACGGTGGACTGGTAGCGGTAGCCCTCGTCGGGGAGCACCATCACGACGGTGCTCCCCGGGTTCTGCTCGGCCCACCAGGAGGCCACCTGGAAGGAGGCGCCGCTGGTCGGGCCCATGAACAGGCCGTGTGCGCGGTAGAGCTCGTGGGTGGCGTGGAACGCCTCGGCGGCGGTGACCCAGTGGACCTCGTCGTACGAGGCGTGCTTGACGTTGCCCGGGTGGATGCTGCTGCCGAGCCCGCGCAGCATGCGCGGTCCGTCCGGGCTGCCGAAGATGATGCTGCCCTGGGTGTCGACGCCGACCAGGTGCAGTGCGGGGCCGGTCTGCCGCAGCGCGGCGGCGAGTCCGCCGGTGGAGCCGCCCGAACCGACCGGGCCCACCAGGCAGTCGACGGCGCCGACGGTGTTGCCGATCAGGTCGGCGACGACGCCGTACGCGCCCGGGTTGTCGGGGTTGTCGTACTGGCCGGGGACGAAGGCGTCCGGGTGCTGCCGGCGCAGCTCGGCCACGCGGGCGAGGCGCGCGCCCTGGATGCCGCCGGGCTGGCCGGTGTGCTCGACGATCTCCACCGTCGTGCCGAGCATTTCGAGCCGGGTGCGCAGGTCCCGGTCGATCGCCGAGTCGCCGACGATGGTCAGCGGGTAGCCGCGCAGCCGGCAGACCATGGCCAGGCCCAGGGCGAAGGTGCCGGAGGAGGTCTCGATGATCCGGGTGCCCGGGGAGATCAGGCCGGCGGCCTCGGCCCGGTCGAGTATGTAGCGGGCGGGCAGCAGCTTCATCAGGCTGAAGGCCGCCGCGTAGAGGTTGTCGGTCACCTTGATGATGCGTGGCAGCTCCGTCGCCTCCACGATCGAGGAGTGAGCCTTGGGCAGAGTCGTCGTCATGTCAGTCACCCGTTGTGTAGTTCCACTGCTCGTGAATTCCGAGCTCTTGCAGGAGGTCCTGGGCCAGGCCGGTCCGCGCCTCGACCTCGGGGTCGTCCCGGTCGAAGAGGAGTCCGGCGATGTCCCCGCTGTGTGCCGCCTGTACGCCGACGGCTCCGGTGGTCCGCGCGATGTCCCGGATGCGGTCGAGGTCCGGGATCGGCAGGTGACGCTGGTTGATCTCCGTGCTGGCCGTGGCCACCGAGCCCAGCAGGGCCACGTCCTTCATCTGGATGGCCTCCCGGAGCATGGCCTGCAGCCGGGTGAAGAGGTCGATCTCGTCCTGCCCGTAGCGGGCCGGTGCGAGGGTGAGTGTGTCCACGCCCCGTCCGCCGCCCTCGGGGCGTGAGCCGAAGCCGAGGACCCGCAGGGCCGGCATCGGGTAGCCGAAGTCCTCGATGACCGTGCCTTCGCGCTGGGCGAAGAGCACGGTGGATTCCTCGAACATGAGGGAGTCGGAGGCGGTTTCCGCACGTACCGCGATCCGGGCGACGTCCTGCGGCGGCAGCGGGCTGACGAACGCGTCCTTCACCGCCCAGATGGCCGCGAGCACATCGCTGGTGGAGGAGCCGAAGCCCCGGCACAGCGGTACGTCGCCGGTGAGGTCGAGGTGCCCGCCCGGCAGCTCGTCGCCCGGCGGCGTCACGGCGCGTACCGCGAGTTCGGCCGCGCGCCTGGCCTTGCCCTTCCAGTCCGGCGTGACGGTGACCTCGGCGCCGGGGGCGGGGATGAAGGTCGCGCGGGTCGCGTGAATGGTGCAGGGAAGTGTGACGAGACCTCGGGTGAGCCCGCCGTCACCGGTGAACACGCCTTGCAGGATCTCGCCGTGGTGGACGGGGGCTGAAGCTACCCCGACACGCCAGCCGGAATGATCAACCATTTCCTTGACTTTCTGTTGCCGGGAGCCGTGGCCTGCGGATGGCTTCACGCTATGCAGGCCGGAACTCTTCGCCCGGCGGCATGAGCGGCAGCCCGCGGGCAATTGGAGGCCCGGGGCGGCGGCGCACGCGAAGGTGCCCGGGTCCGCCGTCGTGGGCGGTCCCGGGCACCGGTGGGTCGAGGGATCAGTGGCGCACTCCGCGCAACTCTTCCGCGAGCACCTTTCCGATCTCGCGGAGCGGTTCGGCCGTGGTCATGTCCCAGTGCTCGCAGTCGATTTCGTGTTCCTCGACCCGGCCCGCGACGTGGGGGGCCCAGGCTTCGGCGCCGCCGGCCGCGGCGGGTGTGCGGGCGGCGTCGAAGAACACCGCGTCGCCGCCGAACCGCCGCCGGGGAACGTACCGGTAGCGCATCTCCAGGTTGCCGGCCGTGGCGGCGACGACCGCCGCGGCCTGGGCCGGTTCCAGGGCGCCCAGGATCGCGTCCTCGGCGCGCAGCACGGCGGCCAGCTCCTCGGTGTCCGGGGCGGTGTCGGCGCAGCGGACGGCGAGTTCGGCGCCGCGGCCGCCGAGCAACGCGGTCAGCACCTCCCGGCCGGTGATGGCAGGTGGCCGGTATCCGTCGGGCAGCGGGTAGGAGTCGAGCAGCGCGAGGAGGGCCACCTGCTCGCCCTGCTCCTCCAGTCGGGCGGCGATCGCGTGGGCCACCAGTCCGCCGAACGACCAGCCGAGCAGGTGGTACGGGCCGTGGGGCTGGACGGAGCGGATCTCGGCCACGTACCCGTCCGCCATCTCCTCGATGCCGGCCGGCCGGTCCGAGGGGCTGGTCAGCTCCTTCGCCTGGAGCCCGATCAGTGGGCGCCGCCCGCCGATGTGCCGGAGCAGACCGGCGTACGACCAGCTCATCCCGGAGATCGCGTGGACGCAGAACAGCGGGGCCTCGGTGTCGGTGGCGGTCGCGGCCCGGATCGGCAGCAGCGTCTCCATCGGGTCGCCGCCCGTGTTCGTGGCGATGTGTTCGGCGAGCAGTACGGGTGTCGGGTACTGGAACAGGTCCCGGATGGTGACGCGGGTGTCCCAGATGGACCGGATCCGGCCGATCAGCCGGGTGGCGAGCAGCGAGTGGCCGCCGAGTTGGAAGAAGTGGTCGTCGATGGTGACCGACGTCAGTCCGAGGACCTCCGCGAAGAGGCCGCACAGCACTTCTTCCGCCGGGGTGCGGGGCTCCCGGCCGCCGGCGGTGTCGGCCTGCGGCGGTTCGGGCAGTGCCCGGCGGTCGAGCTTGCCGTTGACCGTCAGGGGCAGTGCGTCCAGCGGCACGATCGTGGCGGGCACCATGTATTCGGGCAGGGCCGCCACCGCGTGCCGGCGCAGTTCGGGAAGGTCCGGCCGGCTGCCTTCGGTGGGTACCACGTACGCCACCAGCCGTCTGTCTCCGGGCCGGTCCTCGCGGATCAGCACCGCCACCTGGGCGAGGGTGGGGTGCCGCAGCAGCGCCGATTCGATCTCACCCGGCTCGATGCGGAAGCCCCGCAACTTGATCTGCTGGTCGGCCCGGCCGAAATACTCCAGCGCCCCGTCCTGGCTCCAGCGGGCCAGGTCGCCGGTCCGGTACATCCGCGAGCCGGGGGCGCCGTGGGGGTCGGCGACGAACCGTTCGGCGCTGAGTGCGGGCTGTCCGATGTAGCCGTGGGCGAGGCCGTGTCCGGCGACGTAGAGCTCGCCGGGGACACCGGGGGGCACCATCCGGAGGTTCTCGTCGAGGACGTAGGCGTGCTTGCCCGCGATCGGCCGTCCGATCGGGATGGCGGGCGCCGGTCCGGTGAGGGTGTGGGTGGTGGTGAAGCCCATGCTCTCGGCCGGCCCGTAGCCGTTGACGAGGTGGAGGTGGGGGTGGTCGGCCAGTGCCTTGGCGGTGTGGGCGGGCGAGGCCGCCTCACCGGCGGTCATGGCCTCCTTGATCCGGGAGAAGACGGCCGGGTGCTCGTCGAGCATGTGGTTGAACAGGCTCGCCGACATCTGCAGGGTGGTGATGGCGTGCCGTTCCACCAGCTCCGCGATCTGGTGCGGGTCGGTGTGCTGGCCGGGTTGCAGGACGCAGACGCCGCCGTGCAGGAGCGGTCCGAAGACCTCCAGGGCGAAGGCGTCCCAGGACACCGGGGAGCTCTGCAGATAGGTCTGCCCGGGTCCGAAGTCCAGGTAGTCGGGGCCGATGAAGGTGGCGGCCAGCGCCCGGTGCGAGGCCGCGACGCCCTTGGGGGTTCCGGTCGATCCGGAGGTGAACATCACGCAGGCGATGGACTCAGGGTGTCCGCCCGTCTCCACGGGGGTGCCCGGCAGGGTGCTGATCGCGGGTATCTCCGCGGTGAGGTCGATCAGGGTGGCCGGGGTCGACAGGGCTGTCAGGTGGGCCTGGGTGACCAGTGCCGCCGGGTCGGTCTGGCCGAGCACGGTGTTCAGCCGGCCGGCCGGGAACTGCGGGTCGAGCAGGGTGTATCCGGCGCCGGCCTTCAGGGCGGCGAGCAGTGCGGCGATGAGTTGCGGGGACCGCTCCAGGTGGATGGCGACGATACTGCCGGGGGTGACCCCGCGCGCGGTCAGGTGGCGGGCCAGCCGGTTGGACCAGATGTCCAGCTCCTGGTAGGTCACCCGCTGTTCCTCGTGGACCAGCGCCGGCTCGTGCGGGGTGCGGGCGGCCTGCGCCGTGAACAGCGCGTCGAGTCCGAGGCCGGGTGCCGGGGACTGTGCCCCGCTCCACTCCCGTAGCCGGTCCCGCTCCTGCCCGGAGACCGTCTCCAGCTCCGCGAGGGGCAGATCGGGGGTGGCGACGGCACCGGTGAGGAGCCGGACCAGGCGGTCCGCCGTGGCCTCGATGGTGCGTGCGTCGTACAGGTCGGTGGTGTACTCGATCATGATATCGAGGCCGTCGGGCCGGCCGTCGGCGGCGCGGTTCTCGGCGAACGCGAAGGTGAGGTCGAACTTGGCGACGGAGACCGGCGGGATGGCGAACTCGCTGTCCAGCCCTGCGAGTCGGGGCGCGTCGTTGCTGGTGTCGCCGACGGTGAGCATGACCTGGAAGAGGGGGTGCCGGGCGGTGGTGCGCTCGGGGTTGAGCGCTTCGACCAGCCGGTCGAACGGCAGGTCCTGGTGGGCCCAGGCGGCGAGGTCGGTTTCGCGGACCCGGGTGAGCAGTTCGCGGAAGCTGGGGTCGCCGCTGGTGTCGGTGCGCAGGACGAGGGTGTTGACGAAGAAGCCGACGAGGTCGTCGAGCTTCTGGTCGGTGCGGCCCGCGACGGGTGAGCCGAGCGGGATGTCGTGGCCGGCGCCGGAACGGGACAGCAGGGTCGCCACGGCCGCCTGGGCCACCATGAACAGGGTGGTGCCGGTGTCCTGGGCCAGCGACATCAGCGCGGTGTGCAGTCCGGCGGGGCAGTGCACGGCGTGGGTGCGGCCCCGGTTGGAGGCGACGGCGGGGCGGACGTGGTCGGCGGGCAGGGTGGCTTCCTCCGGCAGGTCGGCGAGCACCTCGCGCCAGTGGTCGAGCCGGCGTTCCTCGTCGCGTTCCAGGATCCGCTGCTGCCAGAGGGAGTAGTCGGCGTACTGGACCGGCAGCGGCTCCCACGCGGGGGCGGTGTCCTCGATCCGGGCCTCGTAGGCCATGGCCAGGTCGCGGAAGAGCGGTCCGTTGGACCAGCCGTCGGAGGCGATGTGGTGGATCACCAGCATGAGCACGTGATCCTCGGCGCCGACCTTCAGCAGCTGTGCCCGGTACGGGAGTTCACCCGCCAGGTCGAAGGTCCGCCCGGCCTGGACGGCCAGCCGCCCGGCGAGCTCCTCCTCGGTGGTGTGGATCAGGGGCAGGTCGGCGGTGGCCGGCGGAAGGATGTGCTGGTGGGGGGTGCCCTCGTGGATCGGGAAGACGGTGCGCAGACCTTCGTGACGGGTGGCCACGTCGGTGAGGGCGAGCTGAAGGGCCCGGTGGTCCAGTGCGCCCTTGAGGCGCAGGGCCAGGGGGATGTTGTAGGTGGCGGACGGGCCTTCCATCTGGTCGAGGAACCACAGCCGCTGCTGGGCGGACGACAGTGGCACGATCTCCGGCCGCTCCCCGGCCGTCAGCGCCGGCCTCCGCTCGCCACTGCTCTCGGCGGCGATCCGCTCGGCCAGTTGCGCGACCGTGGCGTACTGGAACAGATCCCGGATGGTGATCTCGGTTTCCCAGACGGACCGGATGCGGCTGATGAGGCGGGTGGCGAGCAGGGAGTGGCCGCCGCGCCGGAAGAAGTGGTCGTCGATGGTGACCGACGGCAGTCCGAGAACGGCCGCGAAGAGGCCGCACAGCACTTCCTCGGCGGGCGTACGGGGCGCGCGCCCGCCGGTGTCGGTGCTCTGCCGGGGTGCGGGCAGGGCGCGTCGGTCGACCTTGCCGTTGGTGGTGAGCGGAATCCCGTCGAGGACGACGAAGGCGGACGGGACCATGTACTCGGGCAGTGCGCCGGAGATCTCCCGGTGCACGGCGTCGGTGTCGATCCGGGCGCCGTCGGCGGCGACGAGGTACGCGGCGAGCCGCTTGTCGCCGGGCCGGTCCTCCCGCACCATTACGGTCGCCTGGCCCACGCTCTCGTGGGCGGTCAACGCGCTCTCGATCTCGCCCAGTTCGATGCGGAAGCCGCGGAGCTTGACCTGCTGGTCGGCGCGGCCGAGATATTCGAGGGAGCCTTCGAGGTTCCAGCGGACCAGGTCACCGGTCCGGTACATCCGCGCACCGGACGGGCCGTACGGGTCCGCGACGAAACGCTCCGCCGTCAGCGAGGCGCGGTTGAGATAGCCCTGCGCCAGGCCGGCTCCCGCGATGTACAGCTCCCCGGGAGCGCCCGGCGGAACCAGCCGCAGGCCGGCGTCGAGCACGTACAGGCGGTGGTTGTCGAGCGGCTCACCGATCGGGATCGCACCCGCGTAGTCCAGTGGCCGGTGAATGCGGTGGGTCGTGGCGAAGGTGGTGGTCTCCGTCGGCCCGTATCCGTTGACGACCGTGATGTCCGGGCAGTTGTCCATGACCCGGCGCACTGCCTCCGGCGGCACCACGTCACCACCGGCCCACACCTCGCGGACTCCGGCGAACGCCCCGGGCGCCTCCTCCGCCATGACCCGGAAGAGTCCCGCGGTCATCCAGAGCGCGGTGACCCGGTGTTCGGTGAGCAGCCGTCGGTAGTCGGCGGGGGCGAGGTGGCCACGCGGTGCGACCACGACCGTGCTGCCGTTGAGCCACGGCACCCAGATCTCGTACGTGGAGGCGTCGAAGGCGGCCGGCGAGTGGAACAGCACGCGTCGGTGGTTGCCGCCCGCGTACATGGTCTGCGCGGCCAGGTCCGCCACGTTGCGGTGGGTGACCGCGACGCCCTTGGGCACGCCCGTCGATCCCGAGGTGAACATCGCGTACACCGGCTGGTCGGGGTGGATGGTGTGGGTGGGAGCGGTGGTGGGCAGCCGGTCGAGGTCGGTGGTGTCGCCGAGGACGATGACCCGCGCGTCGGCGTCCAGGACGACCTGGTGGTCCGAGAGGGCCTGGTCGGTGAGCAGGACCGGTGCCTGTGTGTCGGCCAGGATCTGGACGAGGCGGCTGTCCGGGTCGGTGGTGTTCAGCGGGGCGTACACGGCACCGGCCTTGACCACGGCGAGCAGTGCGGTGAGCAGGTCGGTCGAGCGCTCCATGAGAACGGCGACCACGTCGTGCCGCTCGACTCCGGCGTTGATGAGGTGGTGGGCCAGCCGGTTGGTGGCCTCGTCGAGTTCGGCGAACGTCAGATCGCGGTCCTCGTCCACCAGGGCGATCGCGTCCGGGGTCCGGGCTGCCTGGGCGGCGAACAGCTCCGCCAGGCTCGTCCCGGACGTGCCGGTGTCGGTGCCGCCGCGCTCCTCCAGGAGCAGTCGCCGCTCGTGCTCGCCGAGCAGGTCGAGGACGGAGAGCGGGGTGTCGGGCGAGGTGACCACGGCCTCCAGCAGGCGGTTCAGCCGTGCCATGAGGGCATCGATCGTCCGGGCGTCGTAGAGGTCGGTGGCGTACTCGATGGTGATGTCCAGGCCGTCGGGACGGCCGTCGCGGGTGCGGTGCTCGGCGAAGCCGAAGGTCAGGTCGAACTTGGCGATCTGCAGGGCGCTGTACTCGGTCCGGGCGTCGAGCCCCGGGAACCCGATGACGTCCGAGCCGGCCTCGCCCATGGTGAGCATCACCTGGAAGAGCGGGTGGCGGGAGGCCGAGCGCTCGGGGTTCAGCACCTCGACCAGCCGGTCGAAGGGCAGGTCCTGGTTGTCCCAGGCCGCCAGGTCCGTCCTGCGGACCCGGGAGAGCAGGTCGCGGAAGCTCGGGTCGCCGGTCAGATCGGTGCGCAGGACGAGGGTGTTGACGAAGAAGCCCACCAGGCCGTCGAGTGCCTCGTCGATGCGGCCGGAGACCGGGGAGCCGATCGGGATGTCGAGGCCGGCGCCGGAGCGGGAGAGCGCGGTCGCCACGGCGGCCTGGACCGCCATGAACAGGGTGGCGCCGGACTCCCGCGCGAGGTGGGTGAGACCGATGTGGATGTCGGCGGGCAGATGCACATCGCAGGTGGCGCCGATGTACGAGGCGGAGGCCGGGCGCGGCCGGTCGGCCGGCAGGGTGGCCTCCTCCGGCAGGTCGGCCAACACTCCGCGCCAGAACTCTAGTTGGCGGGATCCCGCACTGTCCGGGTCGTCGCCCTCGCCGAGCAGTTCCTGCTGCCAGAGGGTGTAGTCGGCGTACTGGACCGGCAGCGGCTCCCAGTCGGGCACGACGCCCCGGGCTCGTGCCTCGTAGGCGGTGGCGAGGTCCTGGAGCAGGGGCGCGGTCGAGCCGCCGTCGGACACGATGTGGTGCATCACGATGAGCAGGACGTGCTCCTGCTCGCCGAGGGCGATCAGGCGGGCCCGGACCGGCAGATCGGCCGCGAGGTGGAAGACCTGTGCGGATTCCTCGGCGAGAACGGCCGGCAGCGTCGCGGCGTCGGCCGCGACGACCGGGAGCGGGAGCTCCACGTCCTCCTCGGCGAGGATGTGCTGGTACGGGGTGCCGTCCTGGTCGGGGAAGAGGGTGCGCAGGCTCTCGTGTCTGCCGACCAGGTCCAGGAGGGCCGACCGGAGGGCCGGGCGGTCGAGTTCGCCGTTGAGCCGCACGGCGAGCGGGATGTTGTAGGTGGTCGACGGCCCTTCCATCTGGGCGATGAACCACAGCCGCTGCTGGGCGAAGGACAAGGGAATCACTTGGTCACTCCCATCCGGCGCATCGGCCGAAGTCTGGGCCGCGCGGCCTCGGCGCCGTCGAGCTTCTCGACGAGCGTGGCCACGATCGGGTTTTCGAAGAGGGTCGCCACGGAGAGTTCGACCCCGAGTACGGTGCGGATCCGGCCGGCGAGCCGGGTGGCGAGGAGCGAGTGCCCGCCGAGGTTGAAGAAGTGGTCGTCGATGGTGACCAACGGCACTCCCAGGATCTCGGCGAAGAGGCCGCAGAGGACTTCTTCCTTGGCGGTGCGCGGGGCGCGCCCGGTGGCCTCGTTGGTGAGCCGGGGTGCGGGCAGGGCGCGTCGGTCGACCTTGCCGTTGACGGTGAGCGGGATCTCGTCCAGGACCACGAAGGCGGACGGGACCATGTAGTCGGGCAGCAGCCCGGACACCTGCTTCTGTACGTCCCCGGGTTCGATCCGGGCGCCTTCCTCGGCGGTGAGGTAGGCGACGAGGCGCTTGTCGCCGGGCCGGTCCTCCCGGACGACGACGGTGGCCTGGGCCACGCCCGGCCGGCCGGCGAGGACGGTTTCGATCTCGCCGGGTTCGATGCGGAAGCCGCGGAGTTTGACCTGCTGGTCGGCGCGGCCGAGGTATTCGAGGGAGCCTTCGAGGTTCCAGCGGACCAGGTCACCGGTCCGGTACATCCGGGTACCGGAAGGGCCGTACGGGTCCGCGACGAACCGGTCGGCGGTCAGCGCCGGACGGTCCAGATACCCCTGCGCCAGACCGGCACCCGCGATGTACAACTCGCCCGGCGTACCCGGCGGAACCAGCCGCAGCCCCTCATCCAGCACGTAGAGCCGGTGGTTGTCGAGCGCCTCACCGATCGGAATCGCACCCGCGTAGTCCAACGGACGGTGAATGCGATGGGTGGAGGCGAACGTCGTCGTCTCCGTCGGACCGTAACCATTGACGACCACGACGTCCGGGCAACGGTCCATGACTCGCCGCACCGCCTCCGGCGGCACCACATCACCACCCGCCCACACCTCACGCACCCCGGCGAACGCCTCCGGCACCTCCTCCGCCATCACCCGGAACAGACCGGCCGTCAGCCAGAGCGAGCTGATCCGGTGCTCGGACAGCAACCGCTGATAGTCGGCGGGCGCCAGGTGTCCTGCGGGGGCCACGACGAGGGTGCCCCCGTTCAGCCACGGCACCCACATCTCGTACGTCGAGGCATCGAACGCCATCGCGGAGTGGAACAACACCCGGGAGTGGTTGCCGTTCGCGTACATCGTCTGCGCGGCCAGATCCGCCACATTGCGATGCGTGACCGCAACACCCTTCGGGACCCCGGTGGAGCCCGAGGTGAACATCGCGTACACCGGCTGATCCGGATGCACCGGCACACCAGGATCCGAGGTGTCCGAGGAACCATCCAGCACCGGACCCAGCACCCGAACACCCGCCGGCAGCACCAGCGAACCCGGATCCCGGTCCGTCACCACATGCGTGACACCCGACTCCCCCACGATCAACTCCACCCGATCCGCCGGATACCGCGTATCCAGCGGCACATACACCGCACCCGCCTTCACCACAGCCAACGTCGCGACCACCGCAGCCACCGACCGCTCCAGGAACAGGGCGACCCGACCACCCGGCCGCACACCCTCCAAGATCAACCGACGCGCCACACCATTGGCCAGACCGTCAAGCTCCCGATACGACAGCTCACGCCCCTCACCCACCATCGCAACCGCATCCGGCGTCCGCACCACCTGCGCCCCGAACAACCGCCCAAGACCCTCACCCGGCGAACCGCTCACCGCACCGGCCCACTCCCCCAACAACACCCCACGCTCACCCGCCGACAACAACTCCAACTCACCCACCGGCACATCCGGCGCCGACGCCACAGCACCCAACAACCGCACCAGACGCTCACCCGCCAACTCCACCGAACGCGCGTCATACAGATCCGTCGCAAACTCAATCGTGATGTCCAGCCCACCAGGCCGACCATCCACCGAACGACGCTCCGCGAAGCCGAAGGTCAGATCGAACTTGGCGATCTCCACCTTCGAGAACTCGTACGCCGCTTCCAGCCCCGGGAGTTCGGGGGCATCGGCGGACATGTCGCCGACGGTGAGCATGACCTGGAAGAGGGGGTGCCGGGCGGTGGTGCGCTCGGGGTTGAGCGCTTCGACCAGCCGGTCGAACGGCAGGTCCTGGTGGCTCCAGGCGGCGAGGTCTGTTTCGCGGACCCGGGTGAGCAGTTCGCGGAAGCTGGGGTCGCCGCTGGTGTCGGTGCGCAGGACGAGGGTGTTGACGAAGAAGCCGACGAGATCGTCGAGGGCCGGGTCGGTGCGCCCGGCGACGGGCGAGCCGAGCGGGATGTCGTGGCCGGCGCCGGAGCGGGACAGCAGAGTCGACACCGCGGCCTGGGCCACCATGAAGAGTGTGCTGCCGGTCTCCTGGGCCAGTGAGCTGAGCGACTCGTGCAGGTCGGCCGTGCAGTGCACGGTGTGGGTGGTGCCACGGTTGGATGCGGTGGCCGGCCTGGCCCGGTCCGCAGGGAGTGTCGCTTCCTCCGGAAGGTCCGCCAACGCATTGTGCCAGTAGTCGAGTTGGCGTTCCTCGTCGCTGCCGAGGAGGCGTTGCTGCCAGAGGGAGTAGTCGGCGTACTGGACCGGCAGCGGCTCCCAGGCGGGGGCGCTGCCCTCGATGCGGGCCTCGTAGGCGGTGGCCAGGTCACGGAAGAGCGGTCTGTTGGACCAGCCGTCGGAGGCGATGTGGTGGATGACCACCAGCAGGATGTGCTCCTGCTCGCCGAGCGACAGCAGGTGGGTGCGAACCGGCGACTGGACGGAGAGGTCGAAGGTGGCCGATGAGAGGTCGGCCAGTCGTGCGGTGAGCTCCTCCTCGGTGGTGTGGATCAGGGGGAGGTCCATGGCGGTCGGGGGAAGGATGTGCTGGTGGGGAGTGCCCTCGTGGGTCGGGAAGACGGTTCGCATACCTTCGTGGCGGGTGGTGATGTCGGTGAGGGCGAGCTGAAGGGCCCGGCGGTCGAGCCGGCCCTTGAGACGGAGTGCGAGGGGGATGTTGTAGGTGGCGGACGGGCCTTCCATCTGGTCGAGGAACCACAGCCGCTGCTGGGCGGACGAGAGCGGGACGATCTCCGGCCGCTCCTCGGCCATCAGCGCCGGCCGGGGCAGTTCGCCGCTGCCCGCGGTGACACACTCCGAGAGCGCGACCACCGTGGGATTGCGGAACAGGTCCTTCACTCCGAGCTGGACGCCGAACGCCCGCCGGATGCGGCTGATCAGCCGGGTGCCGAGCACCGAGTGGCCGCCGCGGTGGAAGAAGTGGTCGTCGATGCCGACCGACGGCAGTCCGAGGACGGCGGCGAAGAGGCCGCAGAGCACCTCTTCCTGTGGTGTGCGCGGGGCGCGCCCGCTGGTGGCGTGGGAGACCTGGGGTGCGGGCAGGGCGCGTCGGTCGACCTTGCCGTTGGTGGTGAGGGGGATCTCGTCGAGGACCACGAAGGCGGACGGGACCATGTACTCGGGCAGGGCGTCCGAGGCGTGGCCGCGCAGTTCGGCCACGTCGATCCGGGCGCCGTCGGCGGCGACGAGGTAGGCGACGAGGCGCTTGTCGCCGGGCCGGTCCTCCCGCACCATTACGGTCGCCTGGCCCACGCTCTCGTGGGCGGTCAGCGCGGTCTCGACCTCGCCGGGTTCGATGCGGAAGCCGCGGAGCTTGACCTGCTGGTCGGCGCGGCCGAGATATTCGAGGGAGCCTTCAGGGTTCCAGCGGACCAGGTCACCGGTCCGGTACATCCGTGCACCGGCCGGGCCGTACGGGTCCGCGACGAAGCGCTCCGCCGTCATGCCCGGCCGGCCGAGGTAGCCACGGGCGAGACCGGCACCGGCGATGTGGAGCTCTCCGGGGGTACCCGGCGGGACCAGTCGCAGCCCGTCGTCCAGGACGTAGAGCCGGTGGTTGTCGAGCGGCTCACCGATCGGGATCGCACCCGCGTAGTCAAGCGGACGGTGAATGCGGTGGGTGGAGGCGAACGTCGTCGTCTCCGTCGGACCGTAACCATTGACGACCACGACGTCCGGGCAACGGTCCATGACCCGCCGCACCGCCTCCGGCGGCACCACGTCACCGCCCGCCCACACCTCACGCACCCCGGCGAACGCCTCCGGGACCTCCTCCGCCATCACCCGGAACAGACCGGCCGTCAACCACAACGAGCTGATCCCGCGCTCGGTCAGCAGCCCGCCCAGCGTCCCGGGGTCGAGGTACCCCGGAGGCGCCACCACGACCGTGCCCCCGTTCAGCCACGGCACCCAGATCTCGTGCGTGGCGGCGTCGAAGGTGTGCGGTGAGTGGAAGAGCACCCGGGAGTGGTTGCCGCCCGCGTACATGGTCTGCGCGGCCAGGTCCGCCACATTGCGGTGGGTGACCGCGACGCCCTTCGGCACACCCGTCGAACCGGACGTGAACATCACGTACAGCCACTGATCGGGGTGGGCGTGGGGGGCCGGGGGATTCGAGGGGAGGTGGGCGAATGCGGCGGTCCCGTCGAGCACGACCGTCTCCGCTCCGGTCCGGGCCACGATCGGGTGATCGGCCAGTGCCCGGTCGGTGAGCAGGACGGGCGCCCCGGTCTCCGCGAGGATCCGCAGCAGACGGGTGTCGGGGTCCGCGGTGTTGAGCGGGGCGTAGACGCCTCCGGCCTTGACCACCGCGAGGAGCCCGGTGAGCAGCTCCGCCGACCGCTCCATCAGCACGGCGACGACGCTCTCCGGCCGGATGCCGAGGCCCACGAGGTGGTGGGCGATCCGGTTGGTGTCCTCGTCCAGCTCGGCGTAGGTCAGCTCCCGGTCGCCGTCGACCAGGGCGATCGCGTCCGGGGTGCGCGCGGCCTGCGCGGCGAACAGCTCCGCGAGGCCGGCGTCGGAGGAGCCGGTGACCGCACCGTTCCACTGCTCCAGGATTCGGTGACGCTCGTCCGTGCCGATGAACTCCAGCTCGCCCACGGGGATTTCGGGGCGTTCGACGGCGTCGCCCAGCAGCCGCACCAGTCGGGCGGTGACTGCCTCGACGGTGCCGGCGTCGTACAGGTCGGTGGCGTACTCGACCCTGATGTCCAGCCCACCTGGGCGGCCGTCGGCCGTGCGGTGCTCGTGGAAGGAGAAGGTCAGGTCGAACTTGGAGATGTCCAGTGCCGTGAAGCCCGACTCGGCTGTGATTCCCGGGAGTTCGAGGGTGGGGGTGACGGCCTCCTGGAGGGTGAGAACGACCTGGAAGAGAGGGTGCCGGGCGGTGGAGCGCTCGGGGTTGAGGGTCTCCACCAGCCGGTCGAAGGGCAGGTCCTGGTGGGCCCAGGCCGCCAGGTCGGCGTCCCGGACCCGGGTCAGCAGCTCACGGAAGCTCGGGGCGCCGGCCAGATCGGTGCGCAGCACCAGAGTGTTGACGAAGAAGCCCACCAGGTCGTCGAGGGACTGCTCCGAGCGGCCCGCGATCGGGGCGCCGATCGGAATGTCCTCCCCCGCTCCGGAACGGGACAGTGCGGTGGCGACGGCGGCCTGGGCCACCATGAACAGCGTGCTGCCGGTCTCCCGGGCCAGCCGGGTCAGCCCGTCGTGCAGCTCCGCGGGAACGTGGACGCTATGGGTGTTGCCACGGTAGGTGGCGACCGCCGGGCGCGGGCGGTCGGCCGGCAGGGTGGCCTCGTCGGGGAGCCCGTCCAGTGTGTGGCGCCAGAACTCGGACTGCCGCTCCCCGTCCGCCGCGAGCAGCTCCTGCTGCCAGAGTGTGTAGTCGGCGTACTGCACCGGCAGCGGCTCCCACGCGGGGGCGATGCCCTCGGCACGGGCGGTGTAGGCGGCTGCCAGGTCGCGCAGCAGCGGGGTGGTGGACCAGCCGTCGGAGGCGATGTGGTGCATCACCACCAGCAGTACGTGCTCCTGATCCCCGATCGCGAACAGGGTTGCCCGGACGGGGAGTTCGGATTCCAGGTCGAAACTGCGGGCGGCGTGTCCCGCGAGCTCCGCCTCCAGGTCGGCCCCGGTCACCGTGAGGACCGGCAGTTCCACCCGGACTTCGGCGGCCGGGAGCTGCCATTGGCAGGCGGTGTCGTCGGCCATCCCGAAGAGGGTGCGCAGCGATTCATGCCGCACCACCAGGTCGGTGAGCGCGAGCTGGAGGACGTCCGGGTCGAGCGCTCCCGTGAGGCGCAGGGCCAGCGGGATGTTGTACGTGGCCGACGGACCCTCCAGGTGGTGCAGGAACCAGAGGCGCTGCTGGGCGGAGGAGAGCGGCACCCGATCGGGCCTGACCGCCTCCCGGAGCGCGGGCCGCTGCACGGCGTCGCCGCCCGCTTCGACGTACTCGGCCAGTGCGGCCACCGTGGGGCCCTGGAAGAGGTCCCGGACGGTGATCTGGACGCCGAATGCCTGCCGGATCCGGCTGATGAGGCGGGTGGCGAGGAGCGAGTGCCCGCCGAGGTTGAAGAAGTGGTCGTCGATGGTGACCGAGGGCAGTCCCAGGACCTCCGCGAAGAGGCCGCACAGGACCTCCTCGACCGGTCCCCGGGGCGCGCGCCCGGCGGTGTCGGCGCTCTGCCGGGGTGCGGGCAGGGCGCGTCGGTCGACCTTGCCGTTGACGGTGAGCGGGATCTCGTCCAGGACCACGAAGGCGGACGGGACCATGTACTCCGGGAGCACGCCGACGATCTCGCGGCGCACCGCGTCGGTGTCGATCCGGAATCCGTCGGCGGCGACGAGGTACGCGGCGAGCCGCTTGTCGCCGGGCCGGTCCTCCCGGACGACGACGGTGGCCTGGCCCACCCCCGCCTGTGCGGTCAACGCGGTCTCGATCTCGCCGAGTTCGATGCGGAAGCCGCGGAGCTTGACCTGCTGGTCGGCACGGCCGAGGTATTCGAGGGAGCCTTCGAGATTCCAGCGGACCAGGTCACCGGTCCGGTACATCCGGGTGCCGGAGAGGCCGTACGGGTCGGCCACGAACCGGTCGGCGGTCAGCGCCGGCCGGTCCAGATACCCCTGCGCCAGACCGGCACCCGCGATGTACAACTCGCCCGGCGTACCCGGCGCGACCAGTCGCAGCCCCTCGTCCAGGACATAGAGCCGGTGGTTGTCGAGCGGCTCACCGATCGGAATCGCACCCGCGTAGTCCAGCGGCCGGTGAACGCGATGGGTGGAGGCGAAGGTCGTGGTCTCCGTCGGACCGTAACCATTCACAACGGTCAGCTCCGGGCAGCAGTCCATCACGCGGCGCACCGCCTCCGGCGGCACCACATCACCACCCGCCCACACCTCACGCACCCCGGCGAACGCCTCCGGCACCTCCTCCGCCATGACGCGGAACAGGCCAGCCGTCAACCACAGTGCGGTGATCCCGTGTTCAGCGATCAGGGCCTCGTACGCCGCCGCGTCGAGATGCCCGGCGGGGGCCACGACGAGGGTGCCGCCGTTCAGCCACGGCACCCACATCTCGTACGTCGACGCATCGAACGCCATCGCGGAGTGGAACAACACCCGGGAGTGGTTGCCGTTCGCGTACATCGTCTGCGCGGCCAGATCCGCCACATTCCGGTGCGTGACCGCAACACCCTTGGGGACCCCGGTGGAGCCCGAGGTGAACATCGCGTACACCGGCTGATCCGGATGCACCGGCACACCAGGATCCGACGCCGAGGAATCACCGCCGGACAGCGGGCCCAGCACCCGAACACCCGCCGGCAGCACCAGCGAACCCGGATCCCGGTCCGTCACCACATGCGTGACACCCGACTCCCCCACGATCAACTCCACCCGATCCGCCGGATACCGCGTATCCAACGGCACATACACCGCACCCGCCTTCACCACACCCAACGTCGCAACCACCGCAGCCACCGACCGCTCCAGGAACAACGCCACCCGACTACCCGGCCGCACACCCTCCGCAATCAGCCGACGCGCCACACCATTGGCCAGACCGTCCAACTCCCGGAACGACAGCTCACGCCCCTCACCCACCACCGCAACCGCATCCGGCGTCCGCACCACCTGCGCCCCGAACAACCGCCCAAGACCGCCGTCCGGGGAGCCCGTCACCGCACCGGCCCACTCCCCCAACAACAACCCACGCTCACCCACCGACAACAACTCCAACTCACCCACCGGCACATCCGGCGCACAAGCCGCAGCACCCAACAACCGCACCAACCGCTCACCCGCCAACTCCACCGAACGAGCGTCATACAGATCCGTCGCATACTCGATCGTGATGTCCAACCCACCCGGCCGACCATCCACCGAACGACGCTCCGCGAACGAGAACGTCAGGTCGAACTTGGCGAACCGCAGCCAGGTGAACTCCGACTCGGTGTCCAGCTCTTCGGCGACGAGCGTCGGTGTGGCCGCGTCGGTGAGTGTCAGCATCACCTGGAAGAGCGGGTGCCGGGCAGCGGACCGGTCGGGGTTGAGGGCTTCGACCAGCCGGTCGAACGGCAGGTCCTGGTGGCTCCAGGCCGCGAGGTCGGTCTCCCGGACCCGGGTCAGCAGCTCGCGGAAGCTCGGGTCGCCGCTGGTGTCGGTCCGCAGGACGAGGGTGTTGACGAAGAAGCCTACGAGGTCGTCGAGGGCCTGGTCCGTTCGGCCTGCGATCGGTGATCCGAGCGGGATGTCGTGGCCCGCGCCGGAGCGGGACAGCAGGGTCGACACCGCGGCCTGGGCCACCATGAAGACCGAGACTCCGGACTCTCGTGCCAGTTCCGCGAGTGAGGAGTGGATCTCCTCGGGGCAGTGCACGGTGTGGGTGGCGCCCCGGTAGGAGGCGACGGCCGGCCGCTGCCGGACGGCGGGCAGGGTGACCTCTTCCGGGAGGTCGGCCAAGGTCCGCCGCCAGTAGACGAGTTGGCGGGAGGCGACGCTTTCCGCGTCCGCCGGGTCACCGAGTACGCCGCGGTGCCAGAGGGTGTAGTCGGCGTACTGGGCGGGCAGCGGCTCCCATGCCGGGCGCTCACCGCGTGAGCGGGTCGCGTAGGCGGTGCTCAGGTCGCGCATCAAGGGCTGGTAGGACCAGCCGTCGGACACGATGTGGTGCATGACCACGAGGAGTACGTGGTCGTGCTCGCCGAGGCTGAACAGCCGTGCCCGGAACGGCAGATCGGCCGCCAGGTCGAAGATCCGCTCGGACTCGGCGGTGAGCAGTGCGGCGACCTCCTCCTCGGTCGCCGGGATGACCGGCAGTGCCACGCGGACACTGTCGGCGGGCAGGATCCGCTGGTACGTCTGCCCTTCCGCCTGGCCGAAGACGGTGCGCAGGCTCTCGTGGCGTCCCGCGACATCGGTGAACGCGGACTCCAGGGCGGCGACGTCGAGGTCACCGCGGACCCGGACGGCGAGCGGAATGTTGTAGGTCGCGGAGGGACCCTCCAACTGGTCGAGGAACCAGAGCCGTTGCTGTGCCGCCGAGAGCGGCAGCGGTTCGGGCCGCTCCTGGGCGGTCAGGGCCGGGCGGGCGGACTCCCCGCCGCCGGTTGCGACGTACCCGGCGAGCAGCGCCACGGTCGGGTACTCGAAGAACTGCCGCAGCGTCAACTGGACGTCGAGGACGGTGCGCACCCGGCTCACCAGCCGGGTCGCCAGCAGCGAGTGTCCGCCCACGGTGAAGAAGTCGTCGTCGATGCCGATCGTCGGCAGGCCGAGGGAGTGGGCGAACAGACCGCAGAGGACCTCCTCGACGGGGTTGCGCGGGGCCCGGCCGTCGCCTGCCGCGCCGGCCCGGGGTGCGGGCAGTGCGCGCCGGTCCAGCTTGCCGTTCGGGGTCAGCGGCAGGGTTCCCATCGGGACGACCGCCGAGGGCACCATGTACTCGACGAGCTGCTCCCCCGCGTACCGGAGGAGTTCGGCTCCGTCCAGGACGCCTTCCTCGGCGGGTACGGCGTAGGCGACCAGGCGCTTGTCGCCGGGCCGGTCCTCGCGGACGATGACCGCGGCCTGGGCCACGGAGGGGTGGCGGACCAGCACGGTCTCGATCTCGCCCAGTTCGATGCGGTTGCCGCGCAGCTTGACCTGCTGGTCGGCGCGGCCGAGGAAGACGATCTCACCGTGTTCGTTCCAGGCGGCCAGGTCTCCGGTGCGGTACATGCGGCTGCCGGCCGGTCCGTAGGGGTCGGCGGTGAACCGCTCGGCGGTCAGGCCGGGCAGTCGGGCGTAGCCCTGGGCGAGGTGCGGTCCCGCGACGTAGAGCTCGCCGGTCCCGCCCTCGGCGGTGTGGTGGAGTTCGCCGTCCAGGACGTACATGGCGGTGTTCGCCATCGGGATGCCGAGGTGCAGCCGGTCGAGGGTGCGGACCTCGGGGGTGAACGCCTGGTAGCTGCAGAAGACGGTGGCCTCGGTGGGGCCGTAGACGTGCACGAACGTGGTGTCCGGGCAGTGGTCGAAGGCCCGTTGGAGGGCGGAGGCGGACAGCACGTCGCCGCCGGTCCAGATCTCGCGCAGCTGCCCCAGGGCGTCGATCGCCTCGCTGGCCATGGCGTCGAAGAGGGCGGTGGTGAAGTAGGCGGCGGTGGCCCGGTAGCGGGTGATGGCGTCGGCGAGCTCGCCGATATCGACCTTCGGGGCGGACAGCACGACGGCCAGTCCGCCGCGCAGCAGCGGCACCCACAGTTCGTAGGTGGAGGAGTCGAAGGGCAGCGGCGAGTAGGCGAGCACCCGCTCGTGGGCCGCGGCGCCGAAGCCCGGGTCCAGGGCCAGTTCGACGACGTTGCGGTGGGTGTTCACCACACCCTTGGGGGTGCCGCTGGAGCCGGAGGTGAACATCATGTACAGCGGCTGGTCCGGGTGGACCGTGACCTCGGGTGCGGTGGCTGCCGAGTCGGCCGTGGCGCTCGTGTCGTCGAGCCGCAGGGCGGGCAGGTCTCCGGCGAAGCCGGTCTCCTCGGCCGGGCGGTCGGTCACCAGCAGGCCGGCCCCGGTGTTGCCGAGGATCAGGGCGAGGCGCTCCTCGGGCTGGCGGGGGTCGAGGGGCACGTACACGCCGCCGCTCTTCAGCACGGCGAGGACCGTGATGACATAGGCGAACGAGCGGTCGAAGAGGAGGCCGACGGCGTCGCCGGGCCGTACGCCCTCGGCGACGAGCCGGTGTGCGAGGGCGTTGGCCGCGCCGTCCAGCTCCCGGTAGGTGAGGCTGCGGTCCTCGCGGACGAGTGCGACGGCCTGCGGGGTGCGGGCGGCCTGCGCGGCGAAGAGAGTGTGCAGCGCACCCTCGGGGAGGTTCTCGGCCGTGTCGTTGTACGCGGCGACGTGCGCGGGAACGACGACGCCGAGGGAGAGAGCTGGATCTGCTTGCGGCTGGGACATCTCGACACCTTCTTGGTAGCTCGGATCTCGTGGTCTCGCGGCGTGCCGGGAGACCGACGGAGCCACGGTGGATGACGTGCGGATGGGGCGAAGTGGGGCGGCTGGGCAGTGGTGCGGTGGTGCTGTGAGCGGGGAGTCAGCCGGTACGGGAGGCCTGCGCGGCGTTGTCCGGCAGCAGGACGTCGTCCGCTTCCAGCGCGTTGGCGTGGTACTTGCCTACGGAGCTGATCAGCAGCCGGAGTTCCAGGGCGATGGACTCGGCCAGCCGGACCAGGCCGGCTTCGGCGTCCTCGTCCACGGCGAGCAGTGCGGCCCGGCCGAGGCCGACGGCGCGGGCGCCGAGCGCCAGTGCCTTCGCGGCCCTGCTGCCCTCCCAGATCCGCCCGCTGGCGAGCAGGCAGTGGTCGGTGCGTCCGATGCGGGTGAGGCACTCACCGAGCGGGAGTCCCACCTGGCCGAGGAAGGCGGTCGGCGCCCATGCGGTGCCGCCCTCCGCGCCGTCCACGGTGACGGAGTCCGCGCCGGCCGCCCAGGCGGTGGCCGCGGCGTGGGCGATGTCGCGGCCGGGGTGCAATTTCACCCACACCTTCACGCGGGGGAAGTTGTTCCGCATCAGCCGGATCTGCTGGCGCAGGATCTCCTCGGTGAAGGTGCCGGGGCTGCTGATCCGCAGCACCGATGCGCTGTCGGCGCCGAACACCGGGTCCATGGCGTACTGTTCGGCGACCCTGTCGCCGGCCTCGCGGTCCAGGACGGTGAGCCCGCCGAGCCCCGGTTTGGCACCCTGGCCGACCTTGAGTTCGAAGGCGAGCCGGCCGGTGGCGAGCAGCGGTTCGGACACCGGGTCGCTGTAGACCAGGTTCCACACTTCCGCGTCGGCGTCCTCGGTGGACTGCTGCACCACCACGCCGCCGTGCTCGTCGTCGGCGGCGGCCGTGTAGGCGGCGATCCGGCCGAGCAGCGGGGAGACGCCGGAGTCGGCGGCGGCGCGGAAGCCGTTGACCGGCACCACATTCTCCCCGATGACCATCGGGATGCCGAGCTGTCCGGCCTGCCGCCCGGCCGCCTCGCCCAGGTCGTGGCTGGCGACCTGTGTCGAGCCGAACGCGGACACGTAGAGCGGCAGCCGGGAGGCGAACCCGCCGACCCGTGTGGCGAGTTCGACATCCGTGTACAGCGGCTCGCGGGCCAGGTCGATGAGCTTCTTCAGCCGCTCCGGCATGAACACCGGGGGCACGATCCTGGCCCGCTCCAGCAGGTCGTGCGGGTCCTGGCCGGCCGGGACCGCGCCCAGCAGGCTGCTGCCGTAGGACTCCAGCGCGGGGAAGGCCCCCGCCGCGCCGGTCCTGGCCCGGTGCCGCACCTGTTCCTCGGGGAAGCCGGCGGCGCTCAGTACGGTGCTCATGCCGACACCACTCCGGGGAGCTTCGGGTAGGCGCTGGCCTCCCAGGCGGCGGTGCGGCCGGTGACGTACCGGGTGAAGCGCTCCAGGCCGATGCCGAACCCGGAGCTGGCGGGGATGCCGCGGCGGGCCAGGTCGAGGTACCAGCCGTACTTCGCGGGGTTCTCGCCGGTCTCGCGCATCCGGGTGACCAGGGCCGCGTAGTCGTGCTCGCGCTCGCTGCCGCTGGCCAGTTCGCCGTAGCCCTCGGGGGCGATCAGGTCGAAGTTGCGGAGGATGCCGGGGCGGTCGGTGTCCTCCTGGTCGTAGAAGCCGCGCGAGCCCTTGGGGTAGTCGACGACGAAGAACGGGCGGCTGCTCTTCGCGGAGAGGATCTCCTCGCCCTCCCAGTCGATCTCGGCGCCGGGGTCCTGCGGGTGGCCGAGCGCCACCAGGTCCGCGGTGGCCTCCTTGTGCGTGGTGCGGCCGAACGCCCCCCGGACCACCTCGCGGAAGGCGTCCCGATCGCGGCCGAGGAGCTCCAGGTCTCCCGGCATCTCGCGGACGACCTCGTCGACGACATGGGCGACGAGCCGCTCGGCGAGCTCCATCGCGTCCTCGCGGCGGGCGTCGCGGATCTCCACGTCGATCTGGTGGAACTCGGCGAGATGGCGGTGTGTGACGGCCGTCTCCAGCGGTTCCAGACGGACGTTGGGCGCGATGTAGAAGATCTTGTCGAAGGCCAGCAGCGAGGCCTGCTTGTAGAGGATGGCGCTGGTCATCAGCTTGTACTTGTGGCCGTAGAAGTCGACGTCCACCTGCTTGGAGCCCCGGATGCCGGGGTCGGTGACCGGTCCGATGACCGGCGGCAGCAGCTCCTGGAAGCCCTGCGCGGTCAGGAAGGCGCGGGTCGCCGCGAGCATGCGGCTCTGCACCCGCAGCGTGGCACGGGTCGGCTCGGCGATCAGGTGCTGGTCGGGAGAGGACGGGAACGAGGGCGCGACGCGGCCGTCGGACTCGGCGATCGTGCTGGTCATGGTGCTACCTCCTGGGTGTGCTGCCGATGGGCTGCCGGGCGACGGGTTGCCGGGGGAAGCGGGGAGCGGAATGCGTGCTGGGGAATGACGCGGTCGTGCCGGCGCTGTACGAACGACAGGGCGTCGAACAGCCCGGCGGCGGTGAGCCGCCGGCCGCGGTCGCGGACCGGCCCGAGGGGCATGGCCCCGATCTCGGACCAGGTGAGGCGGCCGGACCCGTCGATGTGGCTCCGGGTGCGGCCCGCGTTGTCGGGGTGCAGGCAGTAGGGGACGTCGAGGTATCCGCGGGCGAAGGCCTTCAGCAGGGCCTGGCCCAGGTCTTCGTCGAGGTTCAGCACCGCGTCGACCAGGGCGCGGGCCTCGGCGTACACGGCGTTGTCCGCCGGGTCGGTGTGCGGGGCGGGGGCGTGCCCGGGGGGTGCGCCGGTCGCGGCGCGGTGCCGGGCGGCGGCCCGGGCGGCGACCCGCAGGGCCTCGACGTTCTCCGCCACGGTCGGGATCCGGTGTGCCTCGGCGGCCGTCTTCACGATCAGCCGGGCCGCCCCGGTCTCCACGGCGAGTTCGGCCGAGCGTTCCAGGAGTTCCAGGGATCCGTGCCGGGTCTGCGGATAGAGCCCCATGTAGGTGTAGAGGACGATGTGCCAGTCGGTGTCCGGCAGGAACTCGCCGGCCAGCCGGTGCAGGGCGTGCATGGCGTCGCGGTCCTGGGCCGCGTTCGTCTGCTGGGCGTAGCTGAGCGAGATGCTGCGCAGCCCCGCCCGGTGGAAGAAGAGCGCCTCCAGCGCGCTGATCGCGACGAGCAGTCCGGGCGGGCAGAGCTGGCCGAGCATGCAGCCGCCGAAGGTCTCCAGATGGGGTTCCGCCCCGGTGGTGCGGAGTCCGGCCAGGACGTCGCAGCTCTCCCGCCAGTTGCGTACGGAGTCCAGGAGCGGGGTGCGTCCGTAGGGCAGGCAGTAGGAGACCGGGCCGCCCTCCGTCGCGTCCAGGCCCAGTTGGGCGAGGGCGGCCACGATGCGCTGGGGGCGTGCCGATCCGTGCCGGATCTGTACCGGGAAGCCGGCGTCGCGGACCCCGTCGAGGACCCAGCGCGAGGTGTGCGGGCTGTAGGAGGTGATGGGGAATCCGTTGAGCGGGACACCGCTGTCCAGCGCACGCGCCGCGGACGCCTCGTCGTTGACCCGGGTGTAGCTGTCGATCGTCATGGTGCCGACGACCGCGTCGGCCGCTCCCTTGGTGGCGAGGAGGCCGGCCCGCATCAGCGCGGGGTCGGAGAAGCCCATGCGGGGCTGGACCACGAGGGTGCCGCGGGCCTGCGCCCGGGCGACGAACCGGCCGAAGGAGAGGGGGCGCCGGTGCACGGTGGCCCGGCTCGTGGGGGCCGCCTCCTGGACCGTCGTGGTCATCGTTCCACCTCCTTGGGCAGCGAGTCGACGTAGGACTCGAAGGCGGCGATGTCGACACCGTCCTGGAAGACCGCGTCGAACCCGGCCCTCATCAGTGCGTCGGCCTCTTCCTCCCCGTTCCCGGACACGCCGAGCTTGCCGCCGATGACGGCGGGCAGGCCGGTCAACTCCCAGCGCGAGCGGATCGCCCCGATCAGCGGCTCGGCGTCGTGGAAGCCGTGCCCGTTGACGCTGCTGACGACCAGCAGGTCGGGCTGGAACTTGCAGCAGGACTCGACAATCTCGTCCCCGGGCACGCAGGAACCCAGATTGACGACCTTGTGCCCGAGGTCTTCGAGCAGCAGTTGGATGTAGATGAGATTCCAGGTGTGCGCATCGGATTGCAGTCCGGTGACAACAACATCCAGCGGCCCGGATCGATGACGAGCCGCCCATTCCGCAGGCTTCATTGTTCGCTTCGTCCACATCATTGGATGACAAGGGGAGAAAGAGGCCCGGGGTTTGCCCGGAACTTCCTTTCGGCCACAACCGTAGATTCGCCACGGCGGCGTTTCCGGCGTGAGCGGCGGCAACTGGGCGGCAGCAGAGCAGCAGTTGGCCGACTGCCCGGTGCCGGGCGGCCGGGGGGACGCGAGACTGGCCGCACTGCACCCGCAGAATTCAGCGCCCGGCCCGTTCCACACCGCCGGCGAACGACCGAGGAGTCATGACATGGCAGAGACCGGCCACAGCGTCCGTGCGGCGGACGTGCTCGCGGACGTGCTGGCGGAGGTACGGGAACGGGTCGACCGGCGGGAGGCGCTGGGCGAGGCCCAGGTCGCCGTGCTCGAAGCCGCGGTGAACATTGTCCGGGCAGGTCAGCCGGGGGGTGAGGTGATGCCGGTGGAGCGTTCGGAGCTGGTGCGCGAGGCGCTCGGTGCGGTGCGCGCGGCCACGGTGGCGACCGGGGTCGCCCTCACGTACGCGCACCGCACGGCCCGGGTGCTCGCCTGACCGCGCGGCCGGTGGTGCCGCCGATCTGCCTGGGCTTCTGCCCGGCGGACCGGTCCGCGGCTCCTAGTCTTTGATGCAGCCGAAAAGCTCAGGCACACCTGACGACTTCACGAATAACTTCGTCCAACCGAGGTGGAAATCATGGCAACCAACCCGTTCGAGGACTCCCAGGGCCGCTATGTAGTGCTGGCCAACGAAGAGGGTCAGTATTCGCTGTGGCCGGCCCGGATCCAGCAGCCGGCGGGCTGGGAACTGGTGAAGGACGAGGGCAGCAAGCAGGAATGCGGCGAATTCATCGAGGCCAACTGGACCGACATGCGGCCGCGTTCCGTGGTTGCGGCCATGGGTGGCTGAACCCACGGGTTCTCCCGTTCCGGAAGGGCGGGTGCGGAGCGCGAGAGGCGCCCGCACCCGCCCTTCCGTACGACGGCCGCCGAAGGAAGCAGAAAGAACTCCCGGCGGACACGGGGCTCGAACCCATGTCTGCCGGGAGCCGGGCGGGGCGGGCGGTCAGCTCTGGACGCCGCGCACACACCACTCCAGTACCGCCGCGGCGGCGGTCATCTTGTGGTGGGCCTGCCGCCAGGCCCGGCTGGACGCACCGTCGAGCACCTCGTCGGTGACCTCCTCGCCCCGGACCGCGGGCAGGTCGTGCAGGAAGACGGTGCGCGGGCCGGAGAAGCGGTCCAGGAACGCGCGGTCGATCCGGAAGCCGTCGAAGTCCTTGAGCCAGTCCGGGTTCTCCTTCGTCACACCCATGGTCTGCCACCGGCTGGTGTACACCGCGTCCACCGGGCCCTCGACCTCGTCGGCCGACACGACCTGGCTCACCAGGGCCTTGCCGTAGCTGAGTTCGGCCGCCAGGTCCAGCGTCGTCTTGGGCACCTCGTAACCCTGCGGGCAGAGCAGGGTGAGGCGCAGGCCGGGGGTGAGGGCGGCGGCGAGGGCCAGGGCCGCGCCCGAGCTGTTGCCCTCGCCGACGGCGAGCAGGTGCAGACCATCGAGCGAGCCGAACTCCTCGGCCAGCGTGGCGAGATCGGCGATGGCCTGGGTCGGGTGCTCGTCCAGGCCCAGCGCGTTGACGACGGCCAGGTTGGAACTGCTGCCGAGCCGGCGGATCTCCTCCGCCTCCCCGTTGGTACGGACGACCAGGGCGTCCAGGTACTGGCCGAGGACCCGGGCGGTGTCCTCGACCGTCTCGCCGGTGCTGAGCTGCAGCTCGTTCGGACCGAAGGTGATCACGTCGGCGCCCAGCCGGGTCGCCGCGCTCCAGAAGGACGTCCGGGTGCGGGTCGAGGACTTGCGGAAGTACAGACCGACCTGCCGTCCGGCCAGCGGCTTCGACAGGATGCCGTCCCGGCCGAACGAGACGGCGCGCCGGACGATGTGGTCCAGCTCGGCGGGTGTGAGGTCGGCGAGGGAGATCAGGTTGCGCATGGGTGGGGTGCCTTTCAGGAGGGCGGGAACGGGGGTGGGTGAGGGGGGTTGCTCACTCGCTCAGGGCGGCGGCGAGAGCGACGGGCGCCGTCTCCCGGTCCGCGTCGAGCACCGCGCGGACCAGGTTGAGCACGGTGAAGCCGACCGGTTCGCCCGCCGTCGTGGGCAGCCGGCGGATCAGGCCGCGGACCAGCAGGGCGTGCACATCGCGGGCGGCCTCGGCCAGCGAGGTGCCGCAGGCGCGCGCGGCACCGTCCACCGTCCAGGGGTCCTCCAGCGTCGCCAGTGTGCGCAGCAGCGCGGCGGCCTTCGGGTCGAGGCCGGTCACGGCGGCGGTGAGCCGCTCGCCCAGGGTGGGGCCGGCGGCGGGATCGGCGGGCGTGACCCCGTCGAGCAGGACCAGCGGTGTGGTGCGGGCGATGTCCAGGAGCTGCTGCGGGGAGTAGAGCAGCAGCCAGGAGGCCGCGGCCTCCAGCGCCTGCGGCATGCCGTCCAGGGCCCGGCAGATGTGGGCGACGGTGGTGACGACGGAGTCGGTGGGGAGGAAGTCGGGCCGCATGTAACTGACGTGGGAGAGCGTCAGCTCGACGGCGTTCCGGTCCGCGACGAGGGAGCCGCCCACCGCTTCGGCGGCGAGATCGGCGGCGGTCGGCACCGGCAGCGGGGCCAGCGGCAGCAGCCGTCCGCCGGGCAGCTGGACCGGCCGGTCGGTGGTGGTGAGTATTTTCAGGCGCTCGCAGGCCCGCAGCAGGCTCAGCAGCCTGGGAGTGACAGATGGTGACGCATCGTGACCATCCAGGACGATCAAGGTGGGCTTCGCCCCTATGAGCGCGGCCAGTTCCTCGAATTCCTCGCCGTCACGGACCAGTGCGCGCACCCACCCGGTCACGGTCGACTGAGGGGTATTGGGGGTCGCTCCGGTGGTCTCCGCCGTTTCGTCCAGGGATACCCACAGCACCGGAACCCGGTCCCGGGCGTGGATCACCGAGGCGGCTTCCTGGGCGAGCCGGGTCTTTCCCACTCCCGGCAGCCCGACGAGGGTCAGCAGGCGTTCGTGGTCGGTGCGCAACCGGGCGGTCAGCGCCTCCAGTTCGGGGCGCCGTCCGATCAGCGGGCGCAGCGGAGGGGGCGGTGTGGCCAGGCCCACCCCGTAGATGTCCTGGAAGACACGCCCCACCGCCTTTGCATCGACGGCGAGTTCGAGTTCGACGCGGCGCGCGTCGCTCAGCCGCATGGCATTGGCGAGGAGCTTCAGCGTTTCCCTGCGCGGGTGCTGGACCCGTCCGAGTTCCAGGTCGCGAATGGCCCGGACGCTCACGGTGGAAAGGCCGGCGAGCTGTTCCTGGGTGAGTCCCGCCCGCCGGCGCGCATTCTGCAGCAGAACGTCGAGCCCGGGTGCGGGCTGGGAATTCATCATTGTCTCCTCGGTCTCCACATGCTCAGAAAACGCAATGGCCGGTTACCCGGCCGCCCAGGAGTGTCCGGAACACACGGCACGGCGCCCGGTCTTTCCGGTCCGCTCACGCTCCGTGCGCTCCGTACTCTCCGTGGCAGCGAAGGCCTGCCGTCGATGAACAGCCTTCATCGAGCCATTCCCGAACTCTTCCCGGTGCGGTACCGCGAGTTCCTCACGGCAGGGGCTACGATCGCCTCGCGCTGGGGAAGCGCTGCGGGTGCGCAGAGCTGAGGGGGAGGATGCGTGTCGTCTACGGAAGAGTTTCGGCTGCGCTTCAACATTCTTGGCCCGATTGAGGGTTGGTCCAACGGGACGCGACTCCGACTGGGCGGAGTCATACAGGAGCGAGTTCTGGCCACACTGCTTCTGGAGCCGGGAAAAGTGCTTCCGGTTTCCCGGTTGGTCGAGGCGGCATGGGACGAGGAACCGCCCACCACGGCACCCCACCAAGTACGCAAGGCAGTTGCGGATCTCCGAAGACGGATACCCGGCGGAGCCGAGGTCCTGCTCACCGACGGGCCCGGCTATCGCATCGCCCATGAACAATGCGAAATCGACGTGGCTGAATTTGGCCTACTGATACGCAAAGCGAAGATCGCGGCGTCCGAAGGCCGTACGGCCGAAGCCGCGGAGTTATTGCGCAGCGCCCTCGCCCTCTGGCGGGGGCCTGTTCTGTCGGGCAGCGGCGGCCCGGTCATCGAGGCGGCGTCGACCTCCATCGAGGAGCGCCGGCTGACCGCGGCGGAGCAGCTCTTCGAACTCCACCTCGCACTCGGCGAGTCCGCCGAACTCGTCGTCGAACTGCGGGAACTGGTCCAGCAGCATCCCCTGCGCGAGTCGCTGCGCGGTCAGTTGATGATCGCCCTGTACCGGTCCGGGCGGCAGGCCGAGGCCCTGGACGAGTACGGCAGGGTACGCGAACTCCTCGCCGAGGAACTCGGCATCGACCCCGGCCCCAACCTCACCAAGCTGTACGAGGGGATCCTGCGGGAGAGCCCCGAACTGGCCGGCCCCGAGCCGGCCGCCGCCCCGGTGGTGGCCGTGGCACTGCCCGCGGAACCGCCGAGCACCCTCCCGTACGACCTCGCGGACTTCACCGGCCGGGACCGGGAACTGGCCGAGATCCTCCGCGGCGCCGAGGCCGGCGGGGAGCAGGGCCCGCAGATCGTGGCCATCGACGGCATGGGCGGCTGCGGCAAGACCTCGCTCGCGGTACGGGCCGCGCACCGGCTCGCGCCGGAGTACCCGGACGGTCAACTCCACATAGATCTGCGCGGATACACGCCGGGCGACCAGCCGGTGACCGCGGGCATCGCGCTCGACAGCCTGCTGCGGGCGGTCGGCGTCCCCGGCAACCTCATCCCCGACGACGTGCCCGCCCGCACCGCGCTCTGGCGCGCCACCCTGGTCGGCAAGCGGCTGCTGATCCTCTTCGACAACGCGGCCGACGCCGCCGCCATCCGGCCGCTGCTGCCGGTCTCCCCCGGCAGCCTCGTCATGGTCACCAGCCGGGCCCGGCTGGTCGATCTGGACGGCGCCCGGTGGATCTCCATCGGGGTGATGCCGCCCGAGGACAGTGCGATGCTGGTGGCCGAGACCCTCGGAGCCCAGCGGGTCGCCGCCGAGCCCGAGGCGGCCGCCGAGATCGCCCGGCTCTGCGGCCATCTCCCCCTCGCGCTGCGGATCGCCACCGCCCGGCTGCGCAATCGCCCGCGCTGGACCCTCCAGTACCTGGCGGAGCGGCTGCGCGACGAGACCCGAAGGCTCGACGAGCTCAGCTCGGGCGCGCGCAGCGTCTCCGCCACCCTTCGGCTGTCCTACCAGGCCCTGGACGAGGAGTGCCGCAACGCGTTCTCGACGCTGGCCCTGCACCCGGGCAGCGACATGGACATCCATGCCGCTGGTGCGCTGCTCGGCTCGGGTGCCCGGGACGCGGAGGATCTGCTGGAGATGCTGCTCGACGTGCACCTCGTGCAGCAGCCGGAGATCGGCCTCTACACCTTCCACGACCTGGTCCGCAGCTTCGCGCACAGCCTGCTCGGCGAGTCCCCCGAGGACTCCGTGGCGGTGGAGCGGCTGCTGGGCTACTACCTGACCGCCACCGAGGTGGCGTGCGATCTCCTCTACTCCGGGCGGCGCCGGCGCAACACCGGCATCGAGCCCTCCAAGGCCGAACTGCCCGCCCTCGGCACCCCCGAGACGGCGCGGAAGTGGTTCCTGCGCGAGCAGAGTTCGCTCCTCGCGGCGGTCACGCTCGCCGAGCGCCGGGGGCACGACCGCTATGTGGTGTGCCTGGCCCGCAATCTCGTCTTCCAGCTCAACGACCTCGGGCTCCTGGAGGAGTTCGGTGAGCTGAGCCGGGTCGCGGTGGCCGCCGCCGGCCGGCTCCAGGACCTGGCGCTGCTGGGGGTGAGCCTGTCCAACCTGGGTGTCGCCTGCTGGAAGCTCGGCCGCCTCACCGAGGGGCTCGAAGCCGCCCGGGAGAGCCGGGACGTCGCGGTCCGGCTCGGCGATCTGCACACCCAGGCCCACAGCGAGAGCATCCTCGGCCAGTTCAACAGCCTGCTCGGCGACTTCTCCGCGGCTCTGGGCCACATGGAGACGGCGATCGCGCACGAACGCGACCTGGACATGCCGCGCGCGGAGGCCGAGAGCCTGACGATGCTCAGCACCCTGTACGAGCAGTGGGGACGGTACGAGGAAGCGCGGGACGCGGCGCGGCGCTCGGCCGAACTGAGCAGGCAGCTGGGGCAGCACGAGGGACTTCCCGGCGCCATCACCGACCTGGCCTTCGCCCATGTCGGCCTGGGCGCGTACGAGGAGGCCGACCGCTGTCTGGCGGAGGCCCGCACGCTGTACGGGGACGCCGGCAACGAGGTGAACCTCGCCCTGACCCTGGCGCTGTCCGCCGATGTGGAACACCGGCTGGGCATGGCGCCGCGCGACCCGGACCAGGCCGAGCTCGCCCTCGACATGATGCGGACCAACCCCTCGCCGCTGCGCCGGGCCAAGGTGGAGAACATCGTGGGCCGGCTGCGCCGCCGGCAGGGCGATGCGGCGGCGGCGCTCTCGCTGCACACCCATGCCCACCGGCTCGCCTCGGCCCTCAGCTACCGCATCGAGCAGGCCTACGCCCTGGCGGGCATGGCCGAAGCCCTGGGCGAGACGCCCGAGGCGGCCCGGTACCGGGCGGAGGCCGAGCAGCTCTTCGACGGGATGGGCGTGCCGCCGGACCACCGCCGCAGCTGACGGCCGCCGGCGCCGCCGGCCCGTCCCCGTGTCCCGGGACGGACAGCGACGAGCCCCGCACCGTGGTCCGGTGCGGGGCTCAGGTGTCGAGGCGGTGGGATCACATGACGGGGGACGTGGGGCCCTTGTCGTCGTCGGTGCCGGTGGTACCGGCGAGCGTGGGGCCCTTGTCGTCGTCGGTGCCCGTGGTACCGGCGACGGTCGGACCCTTGTCGTCTTCGGTACCGGTGGTGCCGATCACCGTCGGGCCCTTGTCGTCCGTGATCGTCCGGGCGATGACGGTCGGACCCTTGTCGTCGGCGACCAGGCGGGTGCCGGCGACGGTCGGGCCCTTGTCGTCGTCGGTGCCCGTGGTGCCGATCACGGTCGGGCCCTTGTCGTCGGCGAGAACCTGCTGAATGCTCCGGGCGTCGTGCGACTGTCCCGCCTCGACCACCGTGCCGATGCCGAAGGCCAGCGTCGCCGCGATGATCCCGAAGAGCCCAGCAAGCTTGCGTCCCATGTCCCGCCCCTAAGTGGTGTTTGTGAGGTTCTGCGGTGTTCCGCTTCCCGACACCACTGATGTTGCTGATCGGCGTTCCCGGTCCGTTCCTGCCCCGATACCGCCTCCAGGAACTGCCGCGGGAACGGACCGGCGACCACCTACTCCGCGTCCAGCCGGCAGGCGGCGACGCGGGGGCCGAGCGGGGTGAGGACCACGCGCGTACGGGCCGTTCCCGACTCGTGGCCGGCCAGGTCGAGCAGCGATCTCACGAGGGAACGGAGCACCGCGCGCTCCGACTCGTCCAGGACCGCCGGACCGGCGCCGTCACCGGGCGGCCACGTCACGATCCCGGCCACCGTGTGCATGCCGTTCTCGGTTCTCGTCTCGACGCTGAGCTGGGGTCCCTCCCAGGACTCCGGCGCGGTGTACGGATGGGACTGGACACCGGACGCCACACGCTCGGCCCACCGCTCCACGGTGGACAGGTCCTGGAGGGCCTTGCGCAGTTCCGTCCCGTCGGGCGAACGATCCCTGGGGTCCTTCACTGAGTACTCCTTCTGCAGACAACTACGCAACGACCCTTGCCTTCTCTGCTCCCGAATCCCTCCCGAACCGTTCCCGCTTCCTTCCCGTTCCCGCGTTCGCGAAGGGAACGCAGCGGTAATCGGTCGCCGCATGATGACGCCGTTCGATTCAGACAGGGATCCGTGGTGATCCGCAGAGGACGCGACATCGTGGGGGATTGAGGCGTGGCAACCAAACCATTCGACGGCTCCGGCACCGTGTGCCGGATGTCGGTGCACAAGGGATCCGGGTCCTGATGGGCACCCGGATATCAACGGATATTCCCGGCCGATTCTCGGGAATGGGGCCCTTTCTCCTGGTCTGGTCCGGACAGGCGGTGTCCCTGGCGGGAAGCGCGGCGGTCCGGTTCGCCTTCATCGTCGAGGTCTGGTCGGCCGGCGGGAAGGCCACCTCCGTCACCATCCTCTCGCTGTGCGCCATGCTGCCGCAGGCCGTGTTCAGTCCCGTTGCGGGCGCAATCGTCGACCGTATACCCAAGCGCACCGCGCTCCGGATAGCCGATGCCGGCGGGCTCCTCGTCGTGGGCGCGCTGGCCCTGCTCCACTACGCCGGCGCCTTCCAGGCCTGGCAGGTCTATCCGGCCACCGTCCTGCTCGGCGTCTGTGCCGCCTTCCAGTTCCCGGCCCTGTCCTCGGCCGTTCCCCTGCTGGTCCGCAAGGACCAGCTGGACCGCACCAACGGGCTGTTGGCCGGTGCGAAGAGCGCCGCCGGGATCGGCGGTCCCGCGCTGGGCGGTCTGCTCGTCGCGCTCTTCGGGATCGGGCCGACGCTCCTGGTCGACGTGGCCAGCTACGCGTTCGCCCTGATCGGCATCCAGATCGTGCGCTTCAACGGCGACCGGGTGACGAAGAACCCCGACGCACCGCGCAAGCGGATCACCGCGGATGCCGTCGAAGGGCTGCGCTACCTGTTCCGGATCCCCGGCCTGCGCGAGCTGATCGTCAACTTCTGTGTCGTCAACCTCGTGATGGTCTTCGGTTTCGCCCTCATCTCGCCGATGGTGCTGCTCCGGGCCGGCAACGGCGCGCTCGCCGCGGTCAACACCTCCGTCGGCATCGGCGGAGTGGCCGGTGCCCTGCTCATGGCGGCCTGGGGCGGTCCCGCGAACCGGGGCCGGGGCATGATGCTCGGCGTGGTCGGCATGTGCCTGTCCGCCCTGGTGGTGATGGGCCTGGTGGGCAGTGTGACCGGCTGGTGCCTGGCCATCCTGATCGGCGCCCTGCTCATGACCACGGTCAACGCCTCGATGCAGACGATCGTGCAGACCAAGGTCCCGCACGAATGGCAGGGCCGGGTCTTCGGCGCGGTGATGTTCCTGTCACAGATCTCCGTGCCCCTGGCGATGGCGGTCTCCGGGCCGCTCGCCGACCACGTCTTCGAACCGATGGCCGCCGGGGGTTCCGGGCTCTTCACCGTGCTCGGCCCCCTCGTCGGCGACGGTCCGGGCAGCGGCATGGCGGCCATGCTGCTCCTCGCCGGCATCGGCGGCACCGCGGTCGCCCTCTGGGGCCTGGCCAGCCGCTCGATCAGGGAAATCGACACCCTGCTGCCCGACCTCGACGCACCGCGGGATCCGGCCGAGCAGAGCGAGAGCCGGGGAGGTGACCGCGATGAGGTGCGTGCATGAGCTGTTCGAGGAGCAGGCGGCGCGGACGCCCGGCGCGACGGCCCTGATCGACGGCGGCGAACGGACCGACTACGCCGGTCTCGACGACCGGGCCGACCGGCTGGCGGGTCTGCTGGCCGCGCGGGGCATCCGGCCCGGCGACACGGTCGGCGTGTACCTGGAGCGCTCCACCGCGCTCGTCGTGACGATCCTCGGCATCCTCAAGGCCGGGGCGGGCTACGTGATGCTGGACCCCGCCTTCCCCGCCGAACGGCTGCGCGCGATGGCCGAGGACGCGGGAACCTCCGTGGTCGTCACGGCCCGCGACACCGCGCCCGGGGCGCTCGACCTGGCCCGGGTGCACATCGAGGACGCCGCCGGGGCGCGGCCGCTGCCGCGCGGCGGCGTCCCGGTCCGGCCCGACGACATCGCCTGCGTGATGTTCACCTCCGGATCGACCGGGCGGCCGAAGGGCATCGCCGCATCGCACCACGCGATCACCGCCACCCTCACCGGACAGAGCTTCGCGTCCTTCGGCCCCGGCGCGGTCTGGCTCCAGTGCGCGCCGCTGTCCTGGGACGCGTTCGCCCTGGAACTGTGGGGGCCGCTCATGAACGGCGGGACCTGTGTCCTGCACCCCGGACAGCGCCCCGAACCCTTCCTGATGGCCCGGCTCGTCGCCGAGCACACCATCACCTCCATGTACCTCTCGGCGTCCCTGTTCAATGTCGTCGTCGACGAGTACCCGCAGGTGATCGACGGGCTGCGGGAGCTCGTGGTGGGCGGCGAGGCCATGTCCGCGCCGCACGCGGCCCGCGCCCTGGAGCGCCGGCCGCGGCTGCGGCTGAGCAACGGCTACGGCCCCGTCGAGTGCATGATCTTCCTGACCGTCCACCCGGTGAGCGCCGCCGAGCTCGGCCCGGGCCCGGTGCCGATCGGCCGGGCGCTGGCGGGCAAGCGGCTGTACGTCCTCGACGAGGAGCTCCGTCCGGTGCCGGACGGGCGGAGCGGCGAGATCTACGCCGCCGGGGCGGGCCTCGCCCGCGACTACCGCGGACGGCCCGCGCTGACCGCCGAACGCTTCGTCGCATCCCCGTCCGGTGAGCGCGTCTACCGCACCGGTGACCTCGGTCGGCGCCGCCCCGACGGCGTCCTCGAATATCTGGGCCGCGCCGACAGCCAGGTGAAGATCCGGGGCTTCCGGGTGGAGCCGGGCGAGGTCGAGAGCGTACTGACCCGGCACCCCGGCATCGACCGGGCCGCGGTCGTCGCCCATGAGCATCCGGCGGGCGACCGCCGGCTCACCGCGTACGTCGTCCCGAGCGGCGGTGCCCGGCAGGGCTTCCGGGAGGCGGAGTTGCGCGCCTACGCCCGTGGTGTGCTGGCCGACTACCTGGTCCCGGCGGCCTTCGTGGCGCTGGACGAGCTGCCACTGACGGCCGGCGGAAAGCTGGACCGGGCCGCCCTGCCGGAGCCCGGAACCACGACGGCCCTCGTCGGCCGGGCGGCGGTGAGCGGCACCGTGGCCACCCTGTGCGAGCTGTTCGCCCAGGTGCTGCACACGGACCGGGTCGGCCCCGACGACGACTTCTTCGCCCTCGGCGGCCACTCCCTGCTCGCCGCCCGGCTGCTGGGCCGGATCCGTACCGTGCTCGGCGCCGAGATCGACATCCGCGGGCTCTTCGAGGCACCCACCGCGGCGCTGCTCGCCCCGTTCGTCGACACCGCTCCCCCGGTGCGCCCGGCACCGGCCGCCGCGCCCGGTGACTCCTCCGGGACGCTCCCGGTGTCGCACGCACAGCACCGGCTGTGGTTCCTGGACCGGATCGGGGCCGGTGCCGCGTACAACCTGCCGATGCTGGTCCGGCTGCGGGGCGCGGTCGACGTGGCCGCGCTGGACGACGCGCTGGCCCGGGTCGCCGAACGCCACGAAGTGCTCCGCACCGTCTTCGAGGAGTGCGACGGCTCCCCCGTACGCCGGGTGCTGAGCGGGGCGGCCGCACGGCCTCCGTTCCGGCACCTGCGGACGGCCGGGGACTCGCTGGACCGGGAGATCGAGCGGGAGGCCCGCCACCGCTTCGACCTGCGCGCCGAACTCCCCGTACGCGCGACCCTGTTCACCTCCCGGGAGCGACCGGGCGAGCACGCGCTGCTGGTGCTGGTGCACCACATCGCCGGGGACGGGTGGTCGCTGCGGCCGCTCTTCCGCGATCTGTCCCGCGCCTACCGGGCACGGGTCGACGGCGCGGACACGGCCGGGCTGCCCCCGCTCACCGTCCAGTACGCGGAGCACGCCCGTCACCAGCTCGACCGGCTCGGCTCACCGTCCGATCCGCATGCCCTCGCCGCCCGCCAGCTCACGTACTGGCGCAAGGAGCTGGACGGGCTGGCGGCCGACGGTCCGCTGCTGCCCCGCCGCGCCGGGCGTCCCCCCGTACCCGGTCCGGCCGCGCGGGTCGTGGTGCGCCGGCTCGACGCGGCGGCGCACGCCCGGGTGGTCGAATCGGCCCGTACCCGGGGCGCCACCCTCTTCATGGCCCTGCACGCCGCCCTGGCCACCGTGCTGGTACGGGCCGGGGCGGGCGAGGACCTGGCGATCGGCGCGCCGGTGGCCGGACGCGCCGGGGACGGCGGCGTCGAGGACGTCGTCGGGTTCTTCGTCAACATGCTGGTGCTGCGCACCGATCTGTCCGGCGACCCCACCTCCGCCGAAGTGCTCGCCCGGGTGCGGGAGACGGACCTCGCCGCGTTCAGCCACCAGGACGTGCCGTTCGAGGACGTGGTCGGCGCGCTCAACCCGCCGCGCTCCCCCGGCCGTCAGCCGTTCACCGATGTGGTCCTGGCCCTCCAGAACAACGCACGGGCCGAGGTCGCACTGCCCGGTGCCGAGGACGGCGTGGAGGTGGTACGCACCGGCGCCGCCCGGTTCGAACTCCTGGTGGACGTCACGGACTCCACCTCGGCCGAGGGCGCACCGGACGGGCTGACGCTGACGTTCGAGTACCGCGGGCAGGCGCTGGACGCGGAGTTCGTCCAGTGGCTCGCGGACGCCCTCCCGCAGGCCCTGGAGGAGGCCGCGGCCGCCCCCGGCACGCCCCTGTCGCGGCTGGCCCTCGCCGCACCGCCGCGGCGGGCCGGCCGGAGCGACCGGATCGCTCCACCGGTCCGGCGACAGACAGCCGCCGAGCGCCCGATGACCGCGCTGGAACGGGAGATCGCCGCCGTGTGGTGCGAGGTCCTCGGTGTGCCGAGCGCCGGCCCGGACGACGACTTCTTCGCCCTCGGCGGCAACTCGCTGCGCGCGGTGCGCGCCGTGGCCCGGCTCGGCGCCGGACGGCGGGCGACGGTGACGCAGCTGTTCGCCGCGCCCACGGTCGCCGCCTTCGCCGCCGAACTGGAACGGGCGGTCGAACTGCCCGCCCCCGCCGACGCTTCCCCCATCCCGCGCCGCCCCCGGGTGCCGCGCCGCCCGGAACCCCAGACCCAGACCGGCAGAAAGCAGGAGGAGTGGCAGTGGACCTCAGTGTGATGTTCTTCGGTGCGGACAGCACCACCGCCGGCGAGGCCCGGCACACCGAGACGTACGAGGACATCCTCGCCGTGGCCCGGACCGCCGACCGGCTGGGGTTCCACGCCGTCTGGACCCCCGAGCGCCACTTCCAGCAGGTGGGACAGGTCTTCCCGAGCCCGCCGGTGCTCAGCGCGGCGCTCGCCGTCGCCACCGAGCGGATCGGGATCCGCGCGGGCAGCGTCGTCCTGCCGCTGCACCATCCGCTGCGGGTGGCGGAGGACTGGGCCGTCGTGGACAACCTCTCGCACGGGCGGGTCGGCCTCTCCGTCGCCACCGGCTGGCACTCCAAGGACTTCACGCTGGCCCCCGAGCAGTACGCGGACCGCCGGCGGACCGCCCTGGAGACGATCCCCCGGCTGCGGGCGCTGTGGGCGGGCGAGCCCGCCGAGTACCCCGACGGCACGGGCGACCCGGTCTCCGTCACGCCCCAGCCCCGGCCCGTGCAGGACACCCTGCCGCTGTGGGTCACCACGTCCGGCAACCCGGAGACCTGGGAGGCGGCCGGAAGGCTGCGCGCCGGGGTGCTCGGCGCGACCGTCGGGCAGAGCCGGGACGAGCTGGCCGAGAAGATCGCCCGCTACCGCACCGCCTGCGCCGGGGCCCCCGACCAGCGGGGCACCGACGCGCACGGCCGGGTCACGCTGATGGCCCACACCTACGTCGGCACCGACGACGCGGAGGTCCGCCGGATGGCGGGCGCCCCCCTGAAGACCTATCTCGCCTCGTACGTGCGACAGACCGCGGCCAACCGTTCCGCGGACGCCACGACCGCGGCCCTCACCGAGGAACAGACCGCGATGCTCGCCGACTTCGCGTTCGAGCGCTATCTGAGCTGGGGCAGCCTGCTCGGCTCCCCGGGCCACTGCGCCAAGATGCTCGCCGATCTGGCGGAGCTGGGCGTCGACGAGGTCGCCTGCTTCATCGACTTCGGCATCGGACGGGACGACGTACTGGCCGGGCTGCACCGGTTGGCCGAACTGAAAGAGAACCTGTGATGAGCGCCCCCACCGTTTCGCGCACCGTCCCGGTCGCGGCATCCCCCTCCATGGCCGACCGGTTCGTCGCACTCGGCCGGGAACAACGGGTCCGGCTGCTGCGCCGCCTCCTGGAGGCGGGCCGGGCCCGCGAGATCCCCGCCGTCATCCCGCCCCGCGACCCGGCCCGCCGGGTGCCGCTCAGCCCCGCGCAGCACGACCTGTGGGTGTACGACTCGCTGTATCCCGGCACCCCGGCGCTCAACCTGTGCGCCGCCTACCACTTCGAGCGGCCCGTCGACCCGGCGCATCTGGAGGAGGCGCTGACCTTGATCCAGCGTCACCACGACATCCTGCGGACCCGGATCGTGACGGATCCGTCGGGCGAGCTGCATGTCGAGTTCCCCGACGACGGGCGCTTCGACCTGGAGCGCGAGGAGCTGCGGGGCACCGGCCGGACGATCGACGAGGCCTTCGAGACCTTCCGCAGCCGTCCCTTCGACCTCGGCCGGGACAAGCTGATCCGGGCCCGGTTCGTCCGGGTCGACGAGCGGCGTTCCACACTGATGCTGAGTCTGCACCACACCATCAGCGACTGGTGGTCCTTCGACGTGCTGCAGAACGAGTTCGCGCGGGCGTACGGCGCGCTGCGCGACGGTCTGGAGCCGCCGCTGGCCCGGCCGGCCGTGCAGTACGCCGATTTCTCCTCCTGGCAGAGCGAGTTGGCGGAGTCCGGGGTCTTCGCGAGCCGGCTCGACTTCTGGCGGCGCTATCTCGCCGACCCGCCCGGTCCGCTGACGGTGCCGGGCGGCAACGGCGGTGCCGGCGGGGGCGAGGGCATCGCGCAGGTGCCCTTCCACATCGACGCGCCGACCACCGCCGCCGTGCGGGCGCTGGCCCGGGAGCGCGGCGCCTCGGTGTACGTCGTCCTCATGGCGGCGTTCGCCGTCCTGGCGCACCGGGTCAGCGGCGCCGACGACCTGGTGATCGGCACCCCCATCGCCAACCGCGCGGCCAAGGGGCTCGACCAGGTCATCGGGTACGTCATGAATGCCGTGCCGACCCGGTGGAAGGTTGCTCCGGACCGGTCCTTCGCCGAGCTGCTCGCCGGTTTCGCGGTCGACTTCCCGGATCTGATGGCCAACGCGGACGTGCCGGTGGGCCGGATCGTGTCGGCCGCCGCACCCGAGCGCAGCGCGGGCCGGGCCCCGCTGTACCAGTGGGTGTTCATGCACCTGACGCAGCAGCCGAGCGTCTCGGTGATGAAGGAGTTCGCGGAGCCCGAGCGGATCCACACCGGCGGCGAGCACGACCTGGTCGGCGTGGTGAAGGACAGCGGTGACGGCATGGAGGGCAGCTTCGGGCTGCGCACCGATGTCTTCGGCCCCGCGACGGTGGCCCGCTGGACGCAGTGTTACGTCGAGCTCCTGAAGCGGATCACCGTCGACCCGGACGCGCTCATCGGCGACATCGACATGGTGCCGTCGGCGATGCGCGGCGAGCTGCTCGCCGGTTCGGCCGGGCCCGTCGCCCCCGCTCCCGTGCCGCTGCCCCAGTTGGTGACCCGGCAGGCGGCCCGCACGCCGGACGCGCCGGCCGTCGAGTCTCCCGGGCACATCCTGAGCTATGCCCAACTGGACGACCGGGTGGCCCGGCTGGCCGGCCATCTGGTGAGACGTGGTGCCGGTCCCGGGCGGATCGTGGCCCTCGCGCTCGCCCGCGGCAGCGACTGGCCGGTGGCGGCGCTGGCCGTGCAGCGGGCCGGCGCCGCCTATCTGCCGGTCGACCCCGCCCACCCGGCCGAGCGCATCCGCCGGGTCCTCGCCGACGCCGCTCCGGTGCTCCTGGTCACCGGACCCGGCGCCGCGCCCCTGGACACCGGTCTGCCGACCCTGGTTCTCGACGAGGACGCCTGGGCCGGGGAGCCGCTGCCGCCGGGCGGCCCGGAACCCCACGACGCCGCCCATGTCATCCACACTTCCGGCTCCACCGGCGCCCCCAAGGGCGTGGTGGTCAGCCATGCCGGGGTGGCGGCGCTCACCCGGAGTCTGGTGGAGGGCCTCGCACTGGACACGGACAGCCGGGTGCTCCAGCTCGGGCCGCCCTCCTTCGACATCTCGGTCGGTGAGCTGTGCATGGCCTTCGGCTCCGGCGGAACGCTGGTGCTGCCGGAGCCGGGTCCCCTGGTGGGCGAGGACCTCGGGGCGGTGCTGACCGGGCGGCGGATCTCCTGCGCGTTCGTCCCGCCGTCGGTGCTGGCGACCGTGCCTGGCGCACCATACCCGGAGCTGCGCGCCCTCGTCGTCGGCGCGGAGGCCTGCCCGCCGGAGCTGGTGGCCCGCTGGGCCGTCGCCGGCCGGCGTTTCCACAACGCCTACGGGCCCACCGAATCCACCGTCGTCTCCACCGTCTCCGGACCGCTGGACGCCGACGGAACGGCGCCGCCGATCGGCACACCGGTGGCGGGCACCACCGCCTACCTCCTCGACGAACTGCTCCGGCCGGTCCCCGCCGGGGCGGGCGGTGAGCTGTACCTGGCGGGTGGCGCGCTCGCCCGCGGCTACCTGGGCCGGGCCGCGCTCACCGCCGAGCGGTTCGTCGCCGATCCCTACGGTCCGCCCGGCAGCCGCATGTACCGCACCGGCGACCTCGCCCACCGCGACGACCACGGGAACACGTACTACCTGGGGCGCGGCGACGAGCAGGTGAAGCTGCGCGGGCTGCGCATCGAGCCCGGTGAGATCGCCGCCGCGCTCGCCGAACACCCCACGGTGGAACGGGCGGTGGCCGTCGTACGGCACGACCGGGCCGACTCCGCACAGCTGGTGGCGTACGTGGTGCCCGCGCCGGGAGCGTCGGTCGACGAGGACGCGCTGCTGCTGCACGCCTCCGGGCGGCTGCCGGCAGCCATGGTCCCGGCCGCGGTGGTGGCGCTGGACGCGCTGCCGCTGTCGTCGCACGGCAAGCTCGACCGGGCCGCGCTGCCCGCGCCCGCCGTCCGTACCGCGGGCACCGTCCGGCTTCCCGGGTCGGCGCGCGAGGAGGTCCTGTGCGGGCTGTTCGCGGAGCTGCTGGACGTCGAACAGGCCGGTGCGGACGACGACTTCTTCCGCCTCGGCGGCGACAGCATCATGGCGATCCAGCTGGCCGCGCGGGCCCGGGCGGCCGGTCTGGTGCTCTCGCCGCACGACGTGTTCACCGTACGTACCCCGGCCCGGCTGGCCGTGCTGGCCCGTACGCCCGAGGGCGACGCCCCGGAGGAGGAGGACAACGGGACCGGGCGGCTGCCCCTCACCCCGGTGATGCACTGGTGGCGCGAACAGGTCCGGGACACCGCCACGTTCACCCAGTCCATGCTGTTCCCCCTCGCAGCCGGCACCGGACTCGCCGCGATCGAGGAGGCCGTCCGCGTACTGACCGAGCGGCACGCCGCGCTGCGGATGCGCCTGGTGTGCGAGGACGACACCGGCTGGGAACTCCACGTGCCCGAGGAGAGCGCGCCCTCGGCCGCGCGGGCCGTCCGGGTGGCCGTTCCGGCGGACGCCGATCTGCACTCCCGGGCGACGGAGCTGGCGCGCGCCGTCACCCTGCGCCCCGAGGACGGCGAGATGGTGCGGGCGGTGTGGCTCGACCCCGGCTCCGGCCGGCCCGGTGCCCTGCTGCTCACCGTGCACCATCTGGCCGTGGACGGGTTCTCCTGGCGGGTGCTCGGGCAGGAGCTCGGCGCGGCGCTGGACGGCCGCTCCGCGGACGACGCCGTGCCCGCGAGAACGGCCTCGTTCACCCTGTGGTCCCGGCTGCTCTCCCGGGAGGCCGTGCTGCGGCTCGATGAACTCCCCTGGTGGAAAAGTCAGTTGGCGGACGAAACGGCCCGCCTCACCGATCTCCCGGAGTCGGGTGGCCGGCGGGAGACCCTCACCTTCGATCTGGACCCCGGCCTCTCCCGCAGTGTGCTCCTCACGCTGCCGGGCGCCTTCAACTGCCGCCCCGACGCGGTGATGCTGACCGCCCTGACCGCGGCGGCCGTGCAGCGGCGGGGCAGCGGATCCTCGCTGGTCGTCCACCTGGAGGGCCATGGCCGCGAGGCGCTGTCCGCCCCCGTCGATGTGTCCGCAACCGTCGGCTGGTTCACCACCCAGTACCCGGTCCGCCTGGACCTCGGTGCGGCGTCGGTGGTGCCCGGCGGACGGCCGGGCGAGGCCCTGAAGTGCGTCAAGGAGCAGCTGCTCGCGGTGCCCTCCGGCGGGCTCGGCTGGGGTCTGCTGCGCCATCTCCACCCGGAGACCGGCCCGGCGCTCGCCGCGCTCCCCGCGCCCGATGTCCGCTTCAACTATCTGGGCCGGTTCGCCGCGACCGACGCGGCGGGCGGGCGGCTGCTCGAACCGGGCCCGGACGCCGTGCCGCTGGCGCACACCCTGGAGGTGGATGTGCTGGCCCGGGAGGAGAACGGCGAGCCCGTGCTGGAGGCGAGCTTCTCCTACCCGTCCGGGGTGTTCACCGAGGACGGGATGCGTGCCCTGGCCGGGGCGTGGTCCGAGGCGCTCCGGATCCTCGCGGAGCACTGCGGACCGGACGGCGCGGCCGTCCACGCCCCGTCCGACTTCCCGCTCGTAGACCTGACCGGGGACCAGCTCGAACTGCTCACGCAGGAGATGGACTTCGGTGACCTCGACGCCGCCGACGAGGAGGACCACCGATGAACGCGCGCATCGCGGACGTACTGCCGCTCTCCCCGCTCCAGGAGGGCCTGCTGTTCCACGCCGCCCGGCAGACCGAGGGCCCGGACCCCTATCTGGTGCAGGCCCGGTTCGTGATCGGCCCCGCGATCGGCGGGGACACGGTACGGGCCTCGGTCGCCGCGCTCCTGGACCGGCATCCCAATCTGCGCGCCTGCTTCCGGCACGAGGGCCTGGACCGGCCGGTGCAGGTCGTGCCGAAGGCGGTCAAGGTGCCGTGGACGAATGTGGACCTGAGGGGGCTCACCCCGGACGAAGCGGATGTGCGCACCGAAGAGGTGCTGCGCAAGGACGCGGCGCTCCGCTTCGACGTGGCCCGCCCGCCCCTGATCCGTGCCACGTTCCTGCGGCACGACACCGGTGCCGAACTGATCGTGTCCTTCCACCACATCCTGCTGGACGGCTGGTCGATGCCGGTGGTCGAGCGGGACCTCGCCGCCCTCGTGGCGGGCCGGCCGCTGCCGCCCGCCGCGCCCTACCGGGACTATCTGGTGTGGCTGGGCGCTCAGGACCGGAGCAAGGCCGAAACCGCGTGGTGCGAGTCGCTGGAGGGTCTGGAGCGGCCGGCGCTGCTGGCCCCGGCCGGACCGGACACGGCACCGGACCGTTCGCGGCTGTGGCTGCCCACCGGCCTCACCGAGCGGCTGGTCCGGCGGGCCGCGACGGCGGGCGTCACCCTCAACACCCTGGTCCAGGTCTCCTGGGCGCTGGTCCTGGCCAGGCTGACCGGCTCCCGCGATCAGGTCTTCGGCGCGGTCGTCTCGGGGCGCCCGCACGATCTGCCCGGCGTCGAGTCGATGGTGGGCCTGTTCATCAACACCCTGCCGGTACGGGTCCGGCTGCGGGACGACGAGCGGCTCGACGAGCTGCTCCGCCGCGTCCAGGACGAGCAGTCGCGGCTGCTGGAGCACCACCACGCCCGCGCCGCCGAGGTGCAGCGCGCCGTGGGGGCCGGTGAGCTCTTCGACTCGATCCTCGCCTTCGAGAACTTCCCGCGCGGTTCCGGGAGCGACGACGGTCCCGGCACGGTCCGCCTGGCGAAGGTGGCGGACGCGACGCACTACCCGGTCACGATCGCGGCGGTGGCCGAGGACCGGCTGCTGCTGTCGGTGAGCTGCCGCCGGGGCATCTCGGCGTCAGCGGTCACCGAGCGCCTGGCACACGTACTGGAACAGCTGGCCGACTCGCCGCAGCTGCCGGTGGCGGACGTCGACGCGCTGCCCGCGGCGGAGCGGCGCCGGCTGCTGGCCCTGGCGGACGGCCCGGCCCGCACGTCCGCCGGACCCGCCACCCCGGCCGGGCGGTTCGCCGCCCAGGTGGCCCGCACCCCGGACGCACCGGCTGTCGATACGGACGGCGAGACGCTCAGCTACGCCGGGCTCGACGCGGCTTCGGACCGGCTGGCCGGCCGCCTCGTGCGGGCCGGTGTGGCGCCGGGGCACACCGTGGCCCTGCTGCTGCCCCGTTCGGCGTTCCTGGTCGTGGCCCAGCTCGCGGTGCTCAAGGCGGGCGCCTGCTGGCTCCCCCTGGATCCGGCGCACCCGGCGGAGCGGCTGGCCCGGCTGATGGCGGCGGCGGGACCCGCCCTGGTCCTCACCGAGGGGACGGACCCGGGTGCCGCACGGCTGCCCGCGGGGGTCGCGGTGCTGGACGTCACCGAGGCGTCCGGGCCCGTGCCCTTCGACCGGGTCGAGACCCATCCCGGGTCCGCCGCCTGTGTGATCCACACCTCCGGCTCCACCGGGGAGCCCAAGGGGGTGGTCGTCCCGCAGCGGGCGATCACCGAACTCGCCGCCGACGGCCGCTTCGCGGGCGGTGCCCACGACCGGGTGCTGCTGCACAACCCGTACACCTTCGACGCCTCCACCTACGAGGTGTGGATCCCCCTGCTGAACGGCGGGACCGTGGTGGTGGCCCCCGCCGAGGCGGTCACCCCGGAGCTGCTGGAGCGGGTGGTGCGGGAACGGCGGGTCACCGCGCTCATGCTCACTCCCGAACTGCTGCGCACCGTCGCGGAGATCGCCCCCGGTTCGCTGTCCGGGCTCCGTGAGGTGTGGTCCGGCGGCGACGTCCTGGCACCCGACACCGTGCGCCGGATCCGGGAGCACTGCCCGGACACGGTGGTCGTCAACGGCTACGGCCCCACCGAGACGACGGTGTTCGCCACCGCCCACACCGCAGGCGGGCAGAGCGCCGGCCGTACGGGGGCCGTTCCCATCGGGCGCCCCCTGGACAACACCCGCGCCCAGGTCCTGGACGACCGGCTGCGCCCGGTCCCGGCGGGTGCCACCGGTGAGCTCTACCTCGGCGGCAGCGGTCTCGCCCAGAGCTACCTCGGCCGGCCGGCCGCCACCTCGGAACGGTTCGTGGCCGATCCGTACGGGCCGCCGGGCAGCCGCATGTACCGCACCGGGGACCTGGCCCGCTGGACGCCGGACGGTGTCCTGGAGTTCGCCGGCCGGGCCGACGACCAGGTCAAGGTGCGCGGCTTCCGCGTGGAGCCCGCCGAGGTCGAGGCCGTGCTCTCCGGCTGCCCCGGTGTGTCGCGGGCCGTGGTCGGTGCCCGGCGGGACGCGGCGGGCGGCAAGCTGCTGGCGGCCTGGCTGGTGCCGGAGCAGGGCGCGGACGAGGGTTCCGGCGACCCGGAGGAGCAGTGGCACCGCACCCTCGCCCGGGTGCGGGCCCATGCCACCGAGCAGCTGCCCGCGCACCTGGTGCCGTCCCTGTGGGCCCGGATCGACGATGTGCCGCTCACCCGCCACGGGAAGGCCGACCGGGCCGCCCTCCCCGACCCCGGGCCCACCGGGGAACCGGCGGCCCACCGGGCGCCGCGCACCCCGCGCGAGCGGGAGCTCTGTGCCCTGTTCGGGACGGTGCTCGGGGTCCCCGCGGTCGGGCCCGACACCGACTTCTTCCGGGCGGGCGGCCATTCACTGACCGCGCTGCGCCTGAAGTCGAAGATCGAGACGGTGCTCGGGGTACGGATCCCGGTCTCCGCCCTGTTCGACGCGCCGACCCCGGCCGGTCTCGCCGCCGTGCTCGACACGCCGCCCTCCGGCAACGGCCGCGCCGCGCGGATACCACTGCGGCCCGCCCGCGATCACGCCGGATCCGCGACCGTGCCGGACGAACCGCACCACAACAGCCTGGAGCATGTGCTCACCCTGCGGACCGGCGGCGACCGCACCCCGCTCATCTGCGTGCACCCGGGGCTCGGTCTCAGCTGGTCGTACGTGAGCCTGCTGCCGCACCTGGCACCGGACCGCCCGGTGCACACCCTGCAGAGCCCGGCGCTGCTGAGCGGTGTCGGCGGGCTCCCGGCCACCATGGACGAGATGGCGGACCTGTATCTGCGCAGCGTCCGCGAACTCCGGCCGCGGGGACCGTATCTGCTGCTCGGCCGGTCCTTCGGCGGCCCGCTCGCCCATGAACTGGCGGTGCGGCTGCGCCGGGCCGGCGAGGAGGTCCGGATGCTCGCCGTGGTGGACGCCATGCCGATGCCGGAGCGGATCAGGGGCACCCCGCTGGACCCCGCCGCCGTCGAGGACGAGATGCTGCGCATCCTGCTCCACTCCCACGCACCGGAACTACCTTTGCCGGCCTGTCCGTTGGAGCGGTCCGCGCTCTTCTCCCAGGCCCGCGGGGGCAGCTTCGACGGCCTCTCCGAGGACCGGTTGCACACCCTCGTCGATGCCGGGGCACATCACACCCGGCTCGTACGGGACTGGCACCCGTCCCACTACGACGGCGCGACGACGCTCTTCTCCGCGACGCACGACGACTGGCCGACCACGGCCGAGAAGACCGAGGCCTGGCAGCGCGTGACCGCCGCGCTCGATGTGCACGAACTGGACTGCGGTCACAGCGACGTACTCACCCGGGGCCCGGCGGCCATGATCGCCGCGGTCCTCGAAACCGCCCTCCGAGGGGACTGAGAACCATGACCGTCGACGCCGTCGAGCTCATCGACCTCTACGCCGGGGAGGGCGACGGGAACGAGGAGTACGAGTTCCCCGCCTCCGACGCCCAGAGCCGCCTGCTGGTCCTGGACCAGCTGAATCCGGGCTCCCCCCAGTACAACGTGCCGGTCGCCTTCGCGGTGCACGGACCCTTCGACACCGAAGCGTTCGGCCGCGCGCTGGACGCGCTGGTCGCCCGGCACGAGGCGCTGCGCACCGTCTTCCGGACCGCCGACGACGGCACCCCGGCGCAGCGCGTCTCGGCCGTCGGGCGGGTACGGCTCGCGGTCCGGCGGACCGTACCGGCCGACGGTGCGGACGCCCTGGTGCGCGCCGAGGCCGCCCTTCCCTTCGACACCGCCGCGGGGCCGCTGCTGCGCTGCACCGTGTACGCCGTCGACGACGGCAGCCACCGGGTGCTGCTCGTCGCCCATCACCTGGTCTGCGACGGCTGGTCGCTCGGCCTGATACTGGACGAGCTGTCCGAGGGGTACCGGCAGGAGGCCCGAGGTCTGACGTACCGTCCGGCCGAACTCACCCTCCAGTTCCCCGACTACGCGGCCTGGCAGCGCGAGCGCGCGGCGGACGGCGCGTTCGAGGCGTCCGTGGAGCACTGGGCCGGCCTGCTGCGCGGCGCGCCCACCGCCATGGAACTGCCGCTGGACCGCCCGCGCCCACCGGTCCGCACCGCTTCGGGCGGCACCGAGTTCTTCCTGCTCGGCGCCGAGGTCAGGGAACGCCTGGCCGAGGTCGCGGCGGCCTCGGGCGCCACCCCGTTCATGACGATGTTCGCCGCGTACGCCGCTTTCCTCTGCCGGCTCTCGGGCGGCGAGGACCTGGTCGTCGGCTATCCGTCGTCGGGCCGCGAGCGGCCCGAACTCCAGGAGATGGTCGGGATGCTGACCAACACCCTGGCGATGCGGGTGGACCTGAGCGGCGACCCGTCCCTCGACGAGCTGACCCGACGCGTCCGGGCCTCGATGCTGGCGGCACAGCCCTACCAGGACGCGCCGTTCGAGGCGGTGGTCGACACCCTGGCCCCGGTCCGCGAGACCAGCCACGACCCGGTGGTGCAGGTGGCGCTCAGCTACGAGGACGAGGCCACGCCGGAGCTGAGGCTGACCGGCGCCGCCACCGAACGGCTCGCGCTGACACTGGACACCGCGAAGTTCGACTTCCATCTGTTCGTGGAGCGGTGGGACGCCGGGCTCGCCGCCCAGTTCATCTACCGCAGCGACCTGTTCGACGCGGCGACGGTCCGCCGCTGGACGGACAACTTCCGCACCCTGCTGGCCGGACTCCTCGCGGACCCGTCCGCACCGATGTCCGCCGTGGAGCTGGTGCCGGCCGACGAGCGCGCCCGCACCATCGCCGGTGCCGACCGGCTCGCGGAGGCGGCGCCGCCGGACCGCCTGGTGCCCGATCTGATCGCCGACCGGGCGGCCGAACACCCCGACGCCACCGCCCTGGTCTGCGGCGGCCTCCGGCTGAGCTACGCAGAACTGCTCGACCGGGCCGACGCGCTGGCCGCCCGGCTGCGCGCCGCCGGGGTACGGCCCGGCTTCCGCGTCGGTCTGCTCCTGCCCCGCTCGGCCGACCAGGGCATCGCGGCCCTCGCCGTGCTGCGCGCGGGCGGCGCGTACGTACCGCTGGACCAGGCCCACCCGGAGGCCAGGCTCCGCCACATGGTGGACAGTTCGGGCACCGGGCTCCTGATCACCTCTCAGGAGACCGCGCCGAAGGCGGCGGGCCTGGAGGTGCCGTGCATCCGGGTCGACCGCCCGGCCGTCACGGACCCCGTCGCACCGGCCCCGCCCGCGCCGGACGGCACCGCACCGGCCCCCGAGGACCTCGCCTACGTCCTGTTCACCTCGGGCTCCACCGGCATCCCCAAGGGGGTCGCCATCGAGCACCGGGCGCTGGTCAACCTCACCCGGGCGGTCCGGCACTCCTTCCCCGTCGAGGCCGGGGACCGGGTGCTGCAGTTCGTGTCGTTCGGCTTCGACGTCGCCGTGTCCGACCTCTTCTTCCCCTGGGTGGCCGGTGCGGAGCTGCACATCCCGCAGGAGGACGAGCGGATCGGCGAGGCACTGCTCGACCGGCTGCGGGACTCCCGCATCACCTATGTGTTCCTGCCGCCGTCCGCCGCGATGCTGCTGCCCGACCTGACCGGACAGCTGCCCGAGCTGCGAACCGTCGCGGTCGGCGGCGAGGCGTGCCCGGCCGAGCTGGTCGGACGGCTCAGCGCGCCCGGACGGCGTGTCGTGAACGCGTACGGCCCCAGCGAGGTGACCGTCTACGCGACCACCGGGGACCTCTCCCCCGGTGAGCCCGTGGTGCTCGGCGGCGCCGTGCCGGGCGCCCGGGTCTATGTGCTCGACGAGCGGCTCCGGCCGGTCCCCGCCGGGGTCGCCGGGGAGATCTACGTGACCGGTGCCTCGCTGGGGCGCGGCTACATCGGCCGGCCCGCCCTGACCGCCGAACGGTTCGTCGCCGACCCGCACGGCGCACCGGGCACCCGGATGTACCGCACCGGCGACCTCGGCCGGATCGACGCCCAGGGGCTCATCCACTACCTCGGGCGCTCCGACCTCCAGGTCAAGCTGCGCGGCGTACGCATCGAACTCGGCGAGATCGAGACCCTGCTGGCGGGTGCGCCGGGCGTCGCGCTGGCGGCGGCCACCGTCCGCGGCACGGGGACGGCACAGCGGCTCGTGGCGTATGTCGTGAGCCGGGACGGGGCGGCCCCCGCCGACGCCGAGCTGCGCGCCCACCTCGCCCGGCGGCTGCCCGGGTCCATGGTGCCCGAGGTGTTCGTCCGCCTGGACGAGATGCCGCTCAGCAGCAACGGCAAGCTCGACCGGGCCCGGCTGCCGGAGCCCGCCACGGTGCGGTGCCGGCCGGACGGCTCGACCACCGTCGCGGGCACCGCGACCGAGCAGCTGGTGGCCGGGCTGTGGGCCCGGGTGCTCAATCTCGAACTCGTCTCCGTCACCGACCACTTCTTCGAGCTGGGCGGCAATTCGATCCGGCTGCTGAGCGTCCTGTCCGCCCTGCGCGAGCTGGGCACGTACGGCGAACTCAGCCTGGTCGACCTGTTCCGCCACCCCACCGTCAACGCCCTCGCCGCCCATCTCGACCGGGCGGCCCTCGGGGCCGCCGGGTCCCCCGAAACCGCTCCTCCCGCCGACACGGCCGCCGCGCGCGGCGGTGACCGGCACGCACGACGCACCGCCGCCGCCCGACGACTCAGCCACCGGAAAGGCTCCACACGATGACCGAGAACGCAAGCGCCGCCGAGCCCCTCGCAGCCGACTCCGCGATCGCGGTCGTCGGGATGAGCGGCCGCTTCCCCGGCGCCCCCGACCTGGACACCTACTGGGAGAACCTGCTCGGCGGGCTCTGCTCGGTGACCGACTTCACCGAGGAGGAACTGATCGCCGACGGCGCCGACCCGCAGGAGGTGCGCGGCCGCGACCACGTACCGGCCAAGGGCCATCTCGCGGACGCGGACCGTTTCGACGCGGAGCTGTTCGGCTTCAACCGCACCGAGGCCGCGGCCCTGGACCCCCAGCACCGGCTGCTCCTCCAGACGGCCTGGTCCGCGCTGGAGGACGCCGGCCGCAGCCCGCTGGGCGGGTCCGCCCGTACCGGCGTGTACGTCGGCGGCGGCCCCACCGAGCACATGCTGGCCGCGCAGACCGACCCGCGGCTCGCCGCGTCCATCGGGGCACTCCAGGTGCGCATCCTCACCGACCGCGAGTTCCTCGCCCCCTGGGTCTCCTACCGGCTGGGCCTGGAGGGCCCGAGCCTGACGGTGCAGACGGCCTGCTCGACATCGCTGACGGCGGTGCACCTCGCGGTGCAGTCCCTGCTGCTCGGCGAGTGCGACACGGCGCTGGCCGGCGGCGTCGCCGTGGACACGGTGCGCAAACGGGGCTACGTCCACCAGCAGGGCGGCATCTACTCCCCGGACGGCCGCTGCCGGCCCTTCGACGAGCGGGCCGGCGGCACGGTGCCCGGCAACGGGGTGGGCGTGGTGGTGCTGCGCCGGCTGTCCGACGCGCTCGCCGACAACGACCCGGTCAGGGCCGTCATCCGGGGCAGCGCCGTCACCAACGACGGGGCCACCAAGGTCGGGTTCACCGCGCCCGGCGTCGACCAGCAGACCGCGGCGATCGTGGAGGCCTGGGCGGCGGCCGGTCTCGACCCGGCCGACGCCCAGTACCTGGAGGCGCACGGTACGGCCACCGCGCTCGGCGACCGCATCGAGGCTGCGGCGGCGACCGCGGCGTTCAAGGGGGCGCTGGGCACCGGTCGGATCGGGATCGGGTCGGTGAAGTCGAACATCGGCCACCTGGACGCCGCGGCGGGCGTGGCCGCGCTGATCAAGTCGGTACTCATGCTGGAGCACGCGACACTGGTGCCGAACGCCGACGCCGGCCGCCCGCACCTCGAACTGGGCTTCGACGACTCGCCGTTCCACCTGGTCGGGCGGGCGGCCGCCTGGCCGGAGCCGGAGCACGGCCCCAGGCGGTCCGGGGTGAGCTCGGTCGGGATCGGCGGCACGAACGTGCATGTGGTCCTGGAGGAGGCACCCCGGCGCGGCGATGCCGGGCGGCCGGAGGCCGAGGGCGCGACGGAGGTCCTGCTGCTGTCCGCCCGCACACGGGAGGGCCTGGCCGCGGTGGCCGGCCGGCTGGCCGGGGCGCTGCGCGCCCCCGGGGCTCCGTCCCTCGCCGACACCGCGCACACGCTCGGCGTGGGCCGTGCTCCGTTGGCCGTACGCGGCTATGTGCGGGCCGGGAGCCGTGCGGAGGCGGCGGATCTGCTCGCCGGGCTGGCCTCGGGCGGTGCGGCGGGGCTCGGCGGGCCCGACCCGCTCGGCGAGGCCTGGCTGGCGGGCGACCCGGTGGTGCGGGAGGGGGCCGGCCGGCGGGTCGCGCTGCCGACGTACCCGTTCGCCGGTGAGAGCCACGGCGCGTACCGCCTCGTCCCGGTCGCGCCGGCCGCGCCGGACGTTGCGCAGCCGGAGCAGGGCGGCCGTTCCGCCGACCTGGAGCGGGACGTCCGCGCGCTGATCGCCGAGGCCCTCGGACTGGAGGACGCCGACGACCCGGAGATGACGTACTTCGCGGCCGGCGGCGACTCGCTGACCGCCGTCCACCTGGTCGGCTGCCTCCGGGACGACTTCGGCCTCGATGTCCCGATCACCCTGTTCCTGGAGCAGCTGACGCTGCACGAGATGGCCCGCCGGATCGTCGCGGCACAGGACGGCGACAACTCCCTCGACGCCCTGCTGTCGGAGTTCGAGACGGAGTGACGGACGGCGCACAGGGCTTGGGCATGACATGGCACGAATGACCCGCGCCGCCTACGCGTCGCTCTACGGCCCCACCACCGGCGACCGCGTCCGCCTCGCCGACACCGACCTCTGGATCG